>JADFJI010000222.1 GCA_022566235.1 Chloroflexota bacterium | reverse complement strand
GTGGAGGTGATGGTAAGTTACGCCGTTGACTCCTGCTGCTGGACAGGTTATGGTCAACGTATCCAGGAGAGCCACACCCGTTGATTGGGCATGGGCTTGAGAGGTTTACCGAAACGCTTGCTACGTTGAAGAAGAGTGTAGAAGCTCGCGAAGGCGGGGCTTGACAAGGAGAGGATGACAGCCCATAATGCGGCTGCGTTTGCCCCTTTTCTACCTTTGCCTAGAAGCGGAATGCGTATTGTGCCTTAAGGAGGCAGTCGATGTTCGGTGCCAAGCGTTCCACCCTGGCGATTCTGGTTGTGTTCCTATTGTCCCTATTCCTTGCTGGACAGATTGTCGCCGGGGATGGTGACAGCCCGGGCACCTCAGGCGGCAAAGCCGCAAAGGAGAGAACGCTACCGGACATCAACGGCCTCCCCAATCTGGGGCTGGCCGGGAGCGCCCAAGGGGCCCATTTCGTAACAGGCGAGTTCGTCGTTCAAATGGCGTACGGAGCTACCCAGGCCGATGCCGAGGCCCTGGGTGGCGAGATCGTCAACGCCGACAGCCGCCAGGTCTACCGTTACATGGACATCGGCACCGCCAAGCCGTCCCCAGAGGAGCTTTCAAGGGTGCCCCACCACCTCATCGACATCCTGGACCCCGACCAGCCCTTCAACCTGGCCCTCTATCTACAGCAGGCCACCCAGGCCGTGGAGGATATTCGCAAAAGGGGGGAAGTCCCCTTCCTGGTCGGGGGCAGCGGCCTCTACGTATGGGGATTCCTGGAGGGCCTCAGGATTCCCCACGTCCCGCCGGACCCTCATTTCCGTGCGGAGCTCGAGCTTCAGGCCAGGCTGGTGGGGCCCCAGGCCCTTCATGACCGGCTCAGAAAGCTGGATCCCGATGCAGCGAATTCCATCAATCCCAGCAACCTTCGCCGGGTGATACGGGCCCTGGAGGTATGCGAGAAATCGGGGGTGCCATTTTCCAAGCTGGCGACCAGAGATGGCCTCGATTACCCCTTCCTGGTCATCGGCCTGTCCGCGCCCAGGGAGGTGCTGTACCAGAGGATCGACAGCAGGGTAGACGATATGATGGAACGGGGGTTGGTCGATGAGGTTCGAGGTCTGATGGACCGGGGCTACGGCCTCGACTTGCCATCCATGTCGGGTGTAGGGTATAAACAGATAGGCACGTACCTGCAGGGCCAGATGACCCTGGACGAGGCGGTGCAGAAGACCAAATACGAGACGCACAAACTTGTCCGGCACCAGGGGGCCTGGTTCAAGGCCGACGACCAGCGTATCCACTGGTATGATATCACCACTGGTTTCACGGAGGGCATAATGAAGAGAGTAGAGGACTTCTGCAAAGGATAGTGAATGGGGGTTTCCAAAGTCCCGACGGGTCGGGATTGGCAGGGGTTCGGGGGTGCCCCCCGAATTCATTTGTGGGTGGGTGGTGGGGACGATTGAGGTTCGATAAAAAAGTTAAAATATCGCAATTCATCCTAAATGCCTAGCACAGGCGAAAGACCATGACGATTAACTTCACCAAGATGCACGGCATCGGCAACGACTATATCCTCATCGACTCCCGTGACATGGAGCGGGACTGGTCCAAGCTAGCGATAGCCATGTGCGACCGACACTTCGGCATCGGCGCCGACGGCATCCTCCTGGTCCAGCCCTCGGACGTAGCCGACTACAGAATGCGTATATACAACCCGGATGGGTCGGAGGCCGAGGCCTGTGGCAACGGGATACGGATGTTCGCCAAGTACCTGGTCGAGCAGGGCCTCACTCCCCCGGACACCTCAGAGATCAAGATACAGACCCTGGGGGCGGTGGGCACCGTGCAGGTCCGTAGAGAGAACGGGCGCATAAACTCCGTTCGGGCCTCCATGGGCAGGCCCCGGCTGAAACCCAGCGAGATACCCGTGGCCCTGAAGGAAGACATCGACGTGGTTAAGGCCTATCCTCTCCGTGTGGACGGCCGCGAGCTGGCCCTCACCTGCATCTCCATGGGCAATCCCCACGCGGTCCTTTTCACCGGCGAGCCCGTAGACCGATACCCCCTCTCGGAGATAGGACCCCAGGTGGAGAATCACCCGTTTTTCCCCAGCCGGGTCAACTTCGAGGTGGTGAATGTGATCGACCGGAAGCACGTCGAGGTCCGGGTGTGGGAGCGAGGGGTGGGGGAAACCCTGGCCTGTGGGAGCGGGGCCTGCGCCGTGGGAGTCGCTGCCCGGCTCCACGACGTGGCCGACAGCCCCCTGCGGGTCTCGCTCCTGGGCGGCGACCTGACCATCGAGTGGGATGGCGAGGGAGAGGTGTACATGACGGGCCCCGCCGAATACGTTTTTACCGGCCAGTGGGAGGAATCCTAAAATAGAGGGGAACAGATGAGAATAGCCAAACGGCTGGAAGCGGTGCCTCCGTACCTTTTTGTGGAGATAAGCCGCAAGATAGCCCAGAAGAAGGCCCAGGGTGAGGATGTGATCAGCTTCGCCATAGGCGATCCGGACCTCCCCACTCCACCCCATATTCTGGACCGGCTTATCAAGGAGGTCCAGGACCCAGCCAACCACCGCTACCCCGAGTCCAGCGGCCTCCCCAAGTTTCGCCAGGCCGTCGCCCGCTGGTATCAGAAGCGCTTCGGCGTCGACCTGGACCCGGACAAAGAGGTGGTCTCTCTCATTGGGTCCAAGGAGGGGATCGGCCACATGGCCCTCTGCCTCATCGATCCAGGAGACATAGCCTTGATCCCTGATCCCGCCTATCCGGTGTACGAAGCGGGCACCCTGTTCGCCGGAGGCGAGAGCTACCCCGTGCCACTTCTGGAGGAGAACGGCTACCTGCCCGAGCTTGAGGACATACCGGCCAGGGTACTGGAAAGGGCAAAGGTCCTTTGGATAAACTACCCCAATAACCCGACGGGAGCGGTGGCTGAGGTGGAGTTCTACGACAAGGTTGTGGACTTTGCAAAGAAGCACGACCTGGCGGTGTGCAGCGATGCCCCCTATAGCGAGATCGCCTTCGACGGCTACGTGCCCACCAGCTTCCTACAGGCCCAGGGGGCGAAGGATGTGGGCATCGAGTTCCACTCCCTCTCCAAGACCTACAATATGACGGGCTGGCGTGTGGCCATGGCCGTGGGCAACCCCGATCTGATAAAGGCCCTTACCGTCGTCAAGTCCAACCTGGACTCGGGCATCCCCCAGGCCATCCAGCAAATGGCCATAGAGGCCCTGGACGGGCCCCAGGACTGCGTCGACCAGAACGTAGCCATCTATCACAAACGTCGGGACCGCCTGGTCGCGGGGCTGGCGAAGCTCGGGCTGAGGGTTCACCCTCCCAAGGCCAGCTTCTATCTATGGGCCCGGGTCCCGGCCGGCTTCACCTCGGCGGAGTACGCCACCAAGCTTCTTGACGAGGCGGCGGTGGTGGTGACCCCTGGGTCTGCCTACGGAGAGCAGGGAGAGGGATACATACGCCTCTCCATGTCGGTGCCCGACGACCGGATCGACGAGGCCCTGGTCCGCATCGGCTCCCTGTCCTCTTAGTCCGCTGGTGATAATCTCAGGAGGCATATATCAGTCGTAACACCACGTCCACCTACCCCGTGCCCGAGAGGGCCTTTCTCATCGGCGTCAGCGTCAAGGGAGCCAGGGGTTCCTGGCGGCTGGAGGACTCTCTGGAAGAGCTGGGGCAGCTGGCCCGGAGCGCCGGCGCCGAGGTGGTTGGAACCCTCAGCCAGCAGCTACCGAGGCCCAGCTCCTCCTACCTGGGCAAAGGCAAGCTCGAGGAGGTCAAAGGGCTCAGAACCAACCTCCATTTCGACGTGGTCATCGCCGACGATGAGCTTTCCCCTTCCCAGCAGCGGGTACTGGAGGACCGGCTCAAAATCAAGGTCATAGACCGCAGCGCCCTGATACTGGATGTATTCGCCAGCAGGGCCACCACCCGGGAGGGCCGGCTGCAGGTGGAGCTGGCCCAGCACGAATACCTCTTGCCCAGGCTGGCGGGGCAGTGGAAGCACCTGGAGCGCCTGGGGGGCGGAATCGGGACCCGGGGCCCCGGCGAGTCCCAGTTGGAGACGGACCGCAGGCTGATCAGAAACAAGATCCACCGCCTCAAGCAGCAGATCGAGGATATCCGGACCCATCGCAGCCTCTACCGTCAGGACCGCAAGAGGCGTGGGGCCCCGGTTGTAGCCCTGGTAGGGTACACCAACTCGGGCAAGAGCACCCTGCTGAACCGCCTAACCAAGGCAGACGTCCTTGTCGAAGATAAGCTCTTCGCCACCCTTGACCCCGTTACCCGGCGATGGCATCTGCCCCAGATAGGCCATGTCTTGCTCACCGATACCGTCGGCTTCATCCAAAAGCTGCCGCCTATCCTGGTTGCGGCCTTCAGGGCCACCCTGGAAGAGCTGTCCGACGCCGACCTTCTTCTCCA
>JADFJI010000221.1 GCA_022566235.1 Chloroflexota bacterium | reverse complement strand
AAGGACGGCCACCGGCATCGACTTTTCCTGGGCCTCCCTGTATGCCTGGGATATCTTAGGAACATCGTCATCGGTCTCCACCAGATAGCGATTGATACCCCAGGCATCTAACACGGGTTCCAAAAAGGTGGCTGCGGAATCTACGATAGGGCCCTCCCGCTTCCATCCTCTGTATCCTATTAACAGCAGCAAGGGGAGTTTTACATCCAAGGCAAGTCCCCTGACCGCATCACCGGACTCGTAGAAACCGGTGCTCTGTATCATACATACCGGCCTCTGGCCCCCCAGCATCAGTCCCATGGCTATAGGGATCGCCTCTCCCTCACGGCAAACGGGGATCACCTCCAGAGAAGGTTCGGCCACCATGGCGTCGTAAAGAAAGCGGCTTTCGGTGTCGGGCAGCCAGACTATGTGGCTGATGTTTAGCCTTTTCAGTTCCTCCAGCACCCTGTAAGGGGTGAGGAAAAGAGCGGTGCTGCTCATGGTTCTGCTCCCTCCAGGTCAAGGACAATCCTATCACAGCCCCGTCTGAATCCAAAGGGGGAACAGGACCCGCTCAGTGACCCTGATACAGATGCTTGTGGCCTCATGAGGCACCTTGCTTTGACACAGACCCGGGGCCAGAATATCATCCAGTCCGCGTGGAGACTGCTTTTTAAGCTCCTCGGGAAGAGGAGCGTCCTCAAATGAGGTGCAGATATTATGATGCCGTTTCCCGCAGTCGGGGACTAGTAACAGAGCGTCGCAATTAAGAAAGGGGAAGCGTATGGATCACTGGACGGAGATCAACGTCGATGGGATATTCTCTTACAGGGACAACATAAAGATCGCTCACGCCGTTAGGACTGGGAACACCGTCTACATATCGGGGCAGATAGCCCTGGACCCCGATGGGAACGTGGTGGGAGAAGGGGATGTGGAGGCTCAGGGCGACTACATATGGGGCAACATAAAGAAGGTCCTTGAGGGTGCGGGCGCGACGATGGACGACATCGTCAAGGTGTTCCAGTTTGTGGTGGGGCAGGAGAACTTCGCCGGGATGTCCCTGTCCCGGCGTCGGGTCCTGGGAAGCGAGCCCCTACGGGCCATCACTGCGGTAGTGGTCTCAGGTCTCTTCAAGCCGGAGCTGCTTCTAGAGGTGGATGTGATCGCCGTGACGAAGGACTAGCTGGGCCTCAGGGCATAGCCCTGAAGATGGAAGGACCGCTCCGTAGGGTCCGGTTGAGATAGCTGTTGGAGGCGTCGGACCAGGGATGAGGCCTCGGGGGATTCCTCCGCCCTCTGGCCTGCTTGGTCGCTCTCCCATACGAATATCCTGCCCAGCTCTCCATCGCCGCCGGTCCCCGTGAATCGGAGGCCCAGAACGTAGCCCGACTGCTGGGCAAAAGCCGTATCCAGGGCCTCCAGGAGATTTGCCACCCTCCTTTCGTTCCCCGGTCGGGGCGTAAATATGGAGAGCCTAAGTATGGCCATAGAAGTGTGTCCTAACCGCCTGGCGAAGTGATTCCTTCCTCCAGGGCCCGCTCTATGATACGTATATAAAGATCCGAAGGAGCGGCCCCTACTATCGGGTCCCGCCCGCCTATAATCACCAGCGGGACTCCCGAGGCCGCCTCGCCATACTCGGAGAGCATCTCGAGGTGCTCTCCTATTACCGCCACCCTTTGCCGGCTGGCTTCCAGGTCGCTGCGAAACCTGTCTGCATCAAGGCCCTGCTCCTTTGCCATAGCGACTAGCACCTCGGCGTCGCTGATGTCCCGGCTCTCAACGAACAGTCCTCTAAACAGGGCCTGGTGATAGGCCGTGAAGGCCTCCTCGCCCTGGAGTGAGGCACACTTGGCGGCCTCCAGGGCCGGAAGGCTGGAGGTGACATACGGCTTCGACTCCTCCCAGGCCTGGAAGGGGGCTTCGGGCTCCGCCTTTGAGGCCGCCGCCCGGGAGGTCCTGCTGTGGGGGGTAACGGCCCTCGCTTCCATGCGACCCATGAGGAGAGCGTAGCTCCTCCATCGGAGCTCCACTCGCTCTCGAAACCTATCCTCAACCTTTTCCAGCCGCACGGACGTGATGTAGCACCAGGGTCATATGTAATCGGAGTAGATAGTTATGGGGAGGGCGCTGCTCAAGGGGATCTCCGAATAAAGACGGGTTTACAGGCACGAAAGTTGATCTCAAGCGATTATAGCACAGGGCATGTCCCCTGCGTCTCTCATCAGTGCGGCCCCCGATAAGAGTGGGACAGCGATGGGCAAGGGACTACGGCGTCGTTGCCCGAGAAAAGGGATGGGAGTTATAATGACCACCTGTTATGGTTGCGAAAAGCGGCGGAACGATGGTAAGCGGGGTGGCCCTGGCCGGAGGCCGGAGCAAACGTCTCGGCAGGAACAAGGCTGTCGAGAAGATAGGGGGCCAGTCCCTCATCGAACGGGTGGTCGGCAAGCTCTCCCAGGTCACATCGGAGACGGTGGTAGTAGTTGCGGAGGAGAGCAAGGCTGCCGACTTGAACCTGCCTCCCTGGGTTCGCACAGCCGCGGATCTTTACCCGGGAACGGGGTCCCTTGGAGGCATCTTCACGGGCCTTTCCGCGGCCAAAGGAAACTACGGGGTGGTGGTGGCCTGCGATATGCCCTTTCTCAATGTCGACCTGATCCGCTTCATGCTGGACATTGTCTCCGATTACGATGCCGTAGTGCCCAGGTTACAGGGCCGGCCGGAGCCGCTCCACGCCGTCTACTCCAAAACCTGCGTTGGCCCGATAGAGCGCTGTCTTCAAGCAGACCAGCTCAAAATCGCCATCTTTTTCGAACAGATAAACGTTGCATACTTGGAGGAGGACGACATAGAAGCCTTCGACCCCAGCCATCTCAGCTTCTTCAACGTCAACACCCAGGAAGACCTGGACAAGGCACTGGCGCTGGAGGCCGAATACGGCCTCAACGATGAATAAGCCATACGCCTTGGCGTCGTTTCTCCGCTGAGTACGGAGACGGGTTGTAACAGTCTATGGGGAGGCCCGCCCTTGTACGGTTATCGTGGCCGAGTGCTGTTTGTAGACCTGTTCAGGCGGACCGTAAGGTCGGAGGCCCTGGACCCCGCACTTCTCCAAGAGTACATCGGAGGTGTGGGGCTGGGGGCCCGGCTTCTCTATTCCTGCGCTCCAAGAGGAGTGGACCCCCTCTCCCCTGAGGCCCCCCTAATCCTTACCGGCAGTCCCCTGGCCGGCGTCGGCATTCCTTCAACCTCCAAGTTCGCCATCGCCTGCAAGTCGCCCCTGACCGATTTCATAGGTGATTCCCTATCCTCGGGGCCTGTGGCCGACGAGCTGAGACGCATGCCCTTCGACGCTCTGGTAATCACCGGCAAGGCACCCCATTTGACCTGTTTGGTGCTCCAGGACGATAGGGTAGAATTCCGAGATGTCCAGTATCTGGCGGGGTGTGCCGCCAGCGAAACAGAGCGACGGGTCAAGGCCCTGCTGAAAGACCAGGAGATGCGGATAGTAGCTATCGGCCCTGCTGGAGAAGCTTTGGTCCGGTACGCTTGCATAACCAACGATGGCAGGCAGGCGGGCCGGACAGGCTCAGGGGCCGTAATGGGCTCCAAGAACCTCAAAGCCATCGCCTTCAGGGGCACCGGTTCCTGTCTCGTGGCCCGGCCCCGGGAGCTGGCTATAGTGGCCGGCGAGCTGCGAAAGAAGAGCGAGGGTGAAGCCACTGACAAGTATCGCGGGCCGGGGACCGTGGCCAATCTGACCAGGCTCAATCAAATGGCGGCCCTTCCCTCCTATAACTTCCGCCGGTCCTCCTTTGAAGGAGCAGATCGCCTGAGCGCCGAAAGGCTCCAGGAAGAACATGGGCTGGCCTCCGGAGGTGGCGATGCCTCCCGGGACTGGGAGCACTTTTACAAGACCAAAGGCGAGAACGTGCCCGCTGTGAGGAGCAGGGTTGAATACGAGAGCCTCTTTGCCCTGGGACCCCTGTGCGGGATCGACGACCCTGACATCGTGATACAGGCCTCCGCCCTGTGCGACCGGATGGGCGTGGACACAATCAGCACCGGAGGGACCATCGCCTGGGCCATGGAGTGCTACGAGCGGGGGCTTCTCTCCACCACCGACACCGATGGCCTGGAGCTGAGGTTCGGCAACGGCAAGGCCCTCCTATCGGCCATCGAGAAGATCGGGCGCAGGGAGGGGATCGGCGACTTGCTGGCCCAGGGCAGCAGGCAAGCGGCCCAGGCCCTGGGCCGCGGCTCCCAGGCCTGGGCCATGCAGGTTAAGGGACTAGAGATGCCGGGTTATGACCCTCGAACCCTGAAGACCCTGGCCCTGGGCCTGGCCGTCAACCCTCGGGGCGCCTGCCACAACCGTTCTTCCGCCTACGACGCCGACATGGCTCCGGGGGAATCGGGCATCACCTCGGTGCCCAACAGGGGCGCTGCCGCCGCCGCCAGCGAGGATTTCGCC
>JADFJI010000220.1 GCA_022566235.1 Chloroflexota bacterium | reverse complement strand
TCGGCCTGGACTCCAACGATGTGTTCTTCGTATACGTGCCCATGTCCGCCAACTTCGGCGCCATGCTCGGTATATACATGTCCATCGAGGTGGGCGCTACTGCGGTGCTCGTAGACCGATTTTCGGGGGCCCTGGAGCTAATCGAGCGGGAGAAGGTGACCTACCTGCCCGGGACCCCCACGGCGTTCATTGCCATGATGAACAGCCCGGACTTTGACCAGCGCGACCTCAGCTCTCTCAAGCTGACCATGTCTGCGGGGGCCAACTGTCCCGTCGAGGTGATACGGGCGATTCGGAGTCGGTTCAGTGGGATGTTTATTGAGGCGTTCGGGATGAACGAGTTCGGCATGGGTATGTGGACCTGGCCCGAGGACGACCCGGCAGAGGTGGACGGTTCGGTGGGGCGTCCCTTCCAGGGAGTGGAGACCAGGGTAGCGGATGACCAGGGCCAGCAGGTGGCCGTGAACCAGCCCGGCGAGCTGCTGGTGCGCCACGCGGGGATGTGCGTCGGGTACCACCGCAACCCTGAGGCCAATGCCGAGTCCTGGGACGAGGATGGGTGGTTCCACACCGGGGACCTGGCGACGATTGACTCCAAGGGAAACATCAGGATTGTGGGTCGAAAGAAGGACATAATCATCCGGGGAGGGGCCAACATATCACCCTTCGAGGTAGAGGAGGCCCTGACTCCTCACCCCAAGGTCAGGGAAGTGTCCGTCATCGGCTTGCCGGACCCCTACTATGGGGAGGTGGTGTGCGCCTGTGTTATCCCCAACCCTGGCGAAGAACCAACGCTGGAGGAGCTAAAGGATTTTCTGAAGCCCCGCATCGCCTACTACAAGCTGCCGACGCGCCTGGCCCTGCGCCAGGAGTTCCCCTTCAACAGCATGGGCAAGGTGGTGAAACGGGACCTGCGGCAGCAGGTCCTGGACTCCCTGGCAGCGGGAACGCCGTAGGGTCGGCCTATTCCTTTTGTGCCCGAAGCCACTCCCGTAGCAAGGGCCTGGCTTAGTCCCCGGCATCCGATATGTGGAATGCCTGTCCATACCCATGAAAGTGCGGTAAAAAGGCTTTGACGGCATCAGATGCGGGTGATATCGTTCAATCCGGGGTTAGCTGATATCAGGACCGGAGATCAGGCAAATGAAATACGACCACATAATCGTAGGAGCGGGGTCCGCCGGTAACATCCTGGCGAGCCGTCTTTCTGAAGACCCTAATAGGTCGGTGCTGCTGCTGGAAGCGGGTGCAGACTTCCCTGACCTTCAGCAACTTCCAGGGGAACTCAAGTACCTCTACGGGGATAGGCCCGACGTCTACGAGAGCGAGCATCTGTGGAATTATGAGGCCCGGGCCACCGACGAGGCCCTGCCGATTCTCATTCCGAGAGGCAAGGTGATCGGTGGGTCCAGCGCCGTCAATGGCGCCCAGTTCCTGCGAGGGGTTAGAGAAGACTACGATCTCTGGGCGGAGTGGGGCAACGACGAGTGGAGCTTCGAGAAGATTCTCCCCTACTTCAAGAAGAACGAGAGCGATCGTGACTTCCAGGACGAGTACCATGGCACCGACGGCCCGATACACTGTCGCCGTTTCACCCCCGACGAGTGGGGCCCCCAACAACAGGCCTTCTACGACGCGTGTATAGATGCCGGGTTCCCTGATTGTCCCGATCACAACCGGCCCGACTCCACAGGCGTGGGGCCCCTGACCTTCAACATCGTGGACCGCGTACGTTGGAACACGGCTTTGGGTTACCTGGACCCTGCCCGCCATAGGATGAACCTCACTATCAAGCCGAATTGCCTGGTCCACGGAGTGATCTTTGACGGCAATCGGGCCACTGGACTCCTCTTAGTCAGCGGAGGCGAGAGGTTCACCGTCTATGGTGAGGAGGTGATCTTATCCGCTGGTGCGATTGGCACCCCTCATATCCTCGGCCTGTCCGGCGTAGGGCCTGGCGATCAGTTAGCCCAGCTCGGCATTTCGGTGGTCCAAGACCTGCCGGGGTTGGGTCGCAACCTGCGCGACCACCCATCCATAGATATAAACTGGAGCAGCAAGCAAGTTTTTCCGTTGAAAGAGGAGCGAGTAGCTGCCGGCGCAATCACCCTTCGGTATACGGCCTCCGGATCACCCTATAAGAACGATATGATCATATACATGAACAATCGTCTTGCTGAAGCGCCCGGCAGGAGCTTGGACGAAAGCAAGGATGCAGGCATAAGCGTGTACCTCTGTATGTATCTGGCCCTCAGCAGCGGAGAACTGCGAATTCAATCGACCGACCCCAGTCAACCGCCGTCCCTGGACTACAACTACTTACACGACCCCCTCGACCGCTCCAGGTACCGCGAGGGCATAAGGCTCTGTGCCGATCTGTTCAAGCATGCCGCATTCAACGACCTGGTCGAGGACCGGTTGGCCCCGTCAGACGATATCCTGGCATCCGACGAAGCCCTGGACCTCTGGGTGAAGCAACAGGTGAGGACGGCTCATCACATCTGCGGCACCGCCAAAATGGGCCCTTCATCTGACCCGCTGGCAGTGGTAGACCAGTACGGAAAGGTCTACGGTATAGAAGGTTTACGTGTCGTGGACGCATCTATAATGCCCCACTGCGTGCGCGCCAATCTTAACGCCACCGTCATGGCCATGGCTGAGGGTGTCGCCGATTTCATTAAGCAAGGGCATTAGCGTATATCTATAGTGACGGTGGTGGTAGCGGAAGCGTCGGCCCGCGATGCGTAATCAACGGGGCATCATGCCGGGAATATTGGAATCCAGGGACAATGAAGGAGGGTTGAGGTGAAGTTCGATATATGTCTTCCAAATGCGATGGAGGGGTTTCTGGTGCCGGCGCCCTTCGCCGGTCCGAAGGAGATAACCCGGTTCGCTCAAGAGGCCGAGCGTCTGGGATACTATGCAATCTGGGGGTTCGACTTTATAAATCCCCATGCGCGCCTCAGCATACCGGATTCTGAGACCCCTAACTGGTACGAGCTGATGACCACCCTGGCCTATGTGTCGGCAGTAACCGACCGGCTCAGGTTGGTCGCGGGAGTGATCGTTCTGCCAAATCGAGACCCGGTTTTGCTGGCCAAACAAGCTGCCAGTGTCGATCAGTTCAGCAACGGACGGCTTCACCTGGGGATAGGATTGGGAAGCCGGCCGGAATTCGAGTCGATCCAACCGCGAGCCCGGGGCGCCTATCGAGGCAACATGGTAGACGAGAAGCTGGAGGCGCTGAAGCTCTTGCTGAGCCAGGAAAACAAACCGGTCAGCTATAAGGGTGAGTACGTCGAGTTCGAGGGTGTCAACCTCAACCCCAAGCCCGTTCAAAACCCACTGCCCATGTTCATCGCCGCTGAGACACCAGCCCCGCTAAGGAGGGCGGTCAAGTGGGGTGTAACCCCAATTTTACGAGACAAAGACCTGGTGGAGAGGAAGGGGCAGCTGAAACCCTTGCTGGAGGAGCACGGCAAGACCCTGAAAGAATTCGAGCTTGCGGTGTGGGCCGACATCAGCATAGCGACCACTACCAAGAAAGCTGTCGAGAAGTATATGGACTGCCGTATGGGTCACTTCCGCAACCAGGACGCCGAGACCCTGCTGCGGGACCACTGGATCGGCACCGTAGACGAGGTGGCAGAGAAGCTGGTCAGGATAAAAAATGAGGGCGTCGACCACATAGTTGCCATGCACACGGCCACCGACACCTTCGAAGAGATGATGGAACAGGCCCAGATCTTCGCCGAAGAAGTGATGCCTGTCGTCGCAAAGGCTTGATGATCAGACCTAGCGCTTAGTGGCGTAAGTTTGCATAATCAAAATCCGTTCGCCCTGAGCTTGTCGAAGGGTGCAGCCAAGGTGGTTCGACAGGCTGACCAGGAACATTCTGTGGTAACGGCGTTTTTCGCAACCAAGCGCTAGCAGGCTGATGAAAAAGAGGGAGTGCAGTCCCGACTTGTCCCGATACTCGGGACTTGTCGGGATATGAAGCGGTTTTCCGCAGTCAAGTTCTAGGAGGTGAGAATGGCAGGCGCAGGGCCTCCATCCGACGTCTTTGAGCTACCCGATACTATCGAAGCAATCGAGTACTACTACCAGCAGGGCCTTACCGACGGCCTCCCAGTGATACCCCCGACCCCGGAGAGGGTGCAACAGTTTTTGGATGCTGCAGCCCTGGACCCGCAGGAGGTGTTGGGGACCCAGCCCAGCCGCAACTGGGTGGTCACCGCAAGTAAAGTGGCCGTCAACGCTATCATGGCCGGCTGCCTACCGGAGTACGCCCCGGTGGTCAACGCCGCGGTTCGAGCAATGCTGGACCCCGACTTCAACGCCCCGGCCATCGTGGAGACGGCGAGCACCTCGGCCCCCCTCCTGGTCATCAACGGTCCTATCCGGCGTCAATTGGATATCAATTGCAGCTGGAATCTCTTCGGGCCAGGGCACAGGGCCAATGCCACC
>JADFJI010000219.1 GCA_022566235.1 Chloroflexota bacterium | reverse complement strand
CTGCCTCTTCGGCTCGCCCATTTCCATACACCGGGGCGGTATCGATAAAGGTCATCCCCAGGTCGATTCCCAGCTTCTCCTGCAGTTTACAAGCATCATGCAGGTACCCAAAGTTGTCATGGATCACAAGGTCGGGTTCAGTTATCTCGATTTGTGGCTCAAAGGTGACATGCGGCTTGAGATATTCTTCCGGCTTGAACGTGCCTGAGATTACTGCGACTATGCCTGCATCATCGAACGAGACGTCGAACCCACCATCAGCAGGGACGTCGAAATTGGCAACTGTGGTCATGATTGGAACAACATTGAGATACCTGTGCTTGTCAATCCTCGCAAGTTCATTCATGACCCACAAAGGATGTCTTCGCGGGTCAGGCCACCGCCCAAGTGTGTTATATGGCTGAAACCCGTCTATCTTCTTTCTGGCCTCTGGTTTGAAGTGTTGGGTGCATCTGAGAAAGGTCCTATTATTTCGCTCTTTGAAGATGGGGAAGTAGATGCGTTTCAAAATCCCAATATCTTTGGTTGTTTGCAGAGCCAATTGGTAGGCGATGTGGTCAAGAGCAGACCGCAGATTGACAGCAATATCTCCGATTCTCAGGCTGTATTCATCCAGCGTGGACTTCCTGATGTTTGGCCTGAAGATATATTGAGATTGTTGTGCATCGAGCTGTCCAGGGACACCTTCGCCGTCAGGGTTGAAAATACTCGTGATCTCATCATCAAGCACATGCAAATGACTATGCACCCACTCAGCTTTGAGAATAGTGCTGTCGAGTGGATTCATGCCTTATACTATAATCGTGTGGGAGGGCACGAACATGACCAAAGGCAAACAGAAGCCCCCCAAAGGTTACGAGATTCCGGTTCCCACAAAGGAAGACGTGTTCAAGGTTCTCGAAAAGGCCGCCCAGCCTACCAAACCTTCAACACTCCCTTCGCCCGTCTACCCCTTTGACTCTTCCTGTTCTTCATAGCGGGCCAGAACGAAGAGCAGGGAACTCAAACGGTTCAGGTAGCGTATGATCTGCTCGTTGGTCACAAGCCCCTGGTCCCGCAGGGCCACCGTCCTCCTCTCGGCCCTCCTGACCACACTCCTTGCCACGTCTATGGCGGCGGCCCCGGGGGTGCCGCCGGGCATGATGAACTCTCGGGGCATCTCCACTTTGGAGGCGAAGTCATCGGTCACCTCTTCCAGTCGGGTGACCATCTCCTCGGTTACCGGCTCGAAGTGCTTCAGGTATTTGGAGTAATAGTCGGTATCGATGGCCAGCTCGCCCCCCAGGATAAGGGCCTCTTTTTGGAGGTCGAGGAGAACGCGCTGCACCCGTTCCTTCACCGACAGGGCCCGGGCCAGACCCATGACCGATACGGCCTCGTCCAGGGTGCCGTAGGCCTCGCATCGAGGGTCGGTCTTGGACACCCGGCCCCCGTAGAGCAGTCCGGTCTCGCCCCCATCGCCCCGGCGCGTGTACATCTTTTTAGCTGTAGCCATAGCTTACTCCTGCTAATTATAACAAGAGAGCGTTTAACAACGCTTTCGACCATCCCCTCCAATTCATGTCATTCCGAGTCCTTCCCCTCGGGAAGGGCGAGGAATCTGGGGTGGGGCCCTTCTTTGCTCTCCGTAGGAATTGCCACACCACCCTAGATTCTTCGTCCAGATAGATCCCGAGTATCGGGACAGGTCGGGACTCAGAATGACAGACTAACTGGTCTCGTTTGACTTGTCTCGATACTCGGGACTTGTAGTGTGGGCCCAGCAGGCTAGCACCAAAGGTTATTAGACAGCCCTATACCAATGCTTCTTGACGGCACGGGGCGATTCAGGGGCGCGAGAGGCCTTCACGAGGTTAACGCGTGAGAGCTGGCGCTTACTCTGTGCTCACAGCCCCGTCAGGCCCGACTGCCAGGACCCGACTCGAGGACTTCCTTCAGGTGCTCCAGAGAGATGTTGCCGCCGCTGAGAATAAGCACCGTCTTCCTGCCTTTGATCCGGTCCTTGAGCTTCATGGCAGCGGCCAGGGACGCAGCCCCGGCCCCCTCGGCCAGGTTATGGGTCTTCTCCAGCATCAACACTATCGCCCGCCGAATCTCCTCTTCGCTCACCAGTATGAAGTCGTCCAGCAGCTCCCTTATCACCTCCTGGGACCTCTGGAAGGAGACCCGTACGGCTATCCCCTCTGCGAAGCTGGTCATGGGGGAGTCGATCAACCGGCCCTCCCGCCAGGAGAGGTACGGCGACTGGGCGGCCTCGGAGGACACCCCTATGATCTCCACCTCTGGCTTGATCCCCTTGCCGGCGATGCATATTCCCGAGGCGAACCCCGCACCACCCACGGGCACTATCACCACTTCTGCCTCCGGCAGGTCCTCCAGGATCTCGAGCATACAGGTGCCCAGGCCGGCGATAAAATCGGGGTCCTCGGCGTCGTTGAAATGATGATAGCCCTTCTCGGCGGCCAGCTTCTGTATATGTGCTCGGGCCTCATCGTAGTCCTTCCCTATGAGGAGCAGCTCACCTCCGAAATTTCTGATGGCCTCAGCCTTGGTGGGATTGGGGTTCAGGGGCAGAGCGATGATGCTCTTGACCCCGAAGGTCCGGCCTCCGTAAGCCACCGCCTGACCGAAGTTGCCCGAGGACGCGATGATAACCCCGCTCTTTCGTTGCTCCTCTGTGAGCCGGGCCATGGAATTGAGCCCGCCACGTATCTTGAAGGAGCCAATGGCCGTATAGTTTTCGTGTTTAACATACACCTCGGCCCCCAGGACCTCGCTCAGGCCGGGGTAGTGGTGGAGGGGGGTCCGGTCCATGTGCCTCCTCAACAGGCGTGCGGCGTCAAATATTGCCGGCAGGGTGGTGGTGTAGCTCAAGCAGGCGTCCTCCTATCGAGTCTCACTGTCTACTGTGGCCAGGGCCGCTCTCAGCTCTTCCAGGGCTGCGTTGCCTCCGCTCTGGATCAGAACGGTCTTCCTGCCCTTAATCCTCTCTTTCAGCTTCAGGGCAGCGGCCAGGGGCGTAGCCCCCGCGCCTTCGGCCAGGTTGTGGGTCTTCTCCAGCATCAGCACCATGGCCCGCCGGATCTCATCCTCCCCTACCACTACGAAATCGTCCAGCAACTGTCTCATGATCCTGAGCGGGGTATCGAAGGACACCCGGACCCCTATCCCTTCGGCGAAGGTGCCCATGGGCGACTCCACCAGCCGGCCTTCCTTCCATGAGAGATAGGGCGAGGGGGCCGCTTCGGCGCAGACTCCTATGATCTCCACCTCTGGCTTGATCCCCTTGCCTGCGATGCACACCCCCGAGGCGAAGCCTCCGCCTCCCACCGGCAGGATCACGACCTCCACCTCCGGCAACTGCTCCAGGATTTCCAGCATACAGGTCCCGCTGCCGGCGATGAAGTCCATATCCCCGATGTCGCTGATGATCCGGTACCCACGTTCCCTGGCCACGGTATTTATATATTCCGGTTCCGGGTCATATACGGTATCGGTCAGGACCACCTCTCCACCCCAGCCCTCGATGGCCTCCACCTTGGAGGGGTTAGGGTCCTCCGGCAGCCCCACCACCACCTTTGCCCCGAAGATCCGGCCCGCATAGGCCACTGCCTGCCCGAAGTTGCCCGAGGAGGCGACGATGATCCCCCGTTTCCGCTCCTCATCCGTAAGCCTGGCCACAACATTGAGCCCGCCCCTTATCTTGAAGGCGCCTGTGGCCGTGTGGTTCTCGTGCTTGACGTATACCTGGGCATCCAGCAGCTTGCTGAGCCCGGGGTAATGGTGAAGAGGGGTGGAGGCCATGTACCTCCTCAGCAGGCGCTTTGCCTCGAAGATCTGTTGCAGTGTTGGCCCGTCGTTCAAAAGCCCATCCTTCTACGCGAGAAATCTCCAGTCGTAGGGGGCCTGGGAGAGCAGTTCAGGCCCGTCTTTGGTGATCAGGAGCTGCTCCTCCAGCTTCACCTGCTCCCTGCCATTCTCCCGGCCGAAGCTGGCCTCCATACAGATCACCATGTTCTCCTGGATCTCGCCTACGTCGTTTCCAAAGCCGGTATCGCTGGTGTCGGGGAAATAGAGGGCCGGCCACTCGTCGGACATACCATCGCCGTGGGCCATAAGCGGATATCTCTGTTCCTTGTACTCCTCGGGGTAGGGAGGGGCCTTCTCGGCAATTTCCTGGAAACTCATGCCCGGCCTGAAGAGGTCCATGGATTCGTAGATGAAGTTGTAGGCCAGTTTGTAGGCCTCCAGTTGTTCTTTGTTGGGTCTGCCATCGCCACAAAGGTAGGTACGGGAGATATCGGCGAAATATCCCATTGGGCCCGCCATATCGGTGTCGTAGGCCACCAGGTCTCCGGGCCTTACGATCCGGTCGCTGGCGAATTTCACCAGCCAAGGGTTGGTATTTCCGCCCCCAGCCAACAAACGGGCGTCCATGTGCTCCCCACCGAATGCCGTGTTGGTGGCAGTGAGGATGGAGAAAAGCTCGTTTTCGGTAACTCCGGGCTTGATT
>JADFJI010000218.1 GCA_022566235.1 Chloroflexota bacterium | reverse complement strand
TAATCCTGGGCGACGTGGCCCACAACCCGTTACAGGTCCACGAGACGGGGTGGAAGGTCGACGCAGATGTCGACCATGACCAGGCCCGCATGACCAGAGAGTCGATAATGAAGAGAATCGAGGATGAGGGGCTAAAGATGGCCGCGGGCCACTTCCCCGCCCCCGGCTTCGGCAAGGTCATCCGGCTGGAGGGCAAACGCTACTGGAAAGCCCTGTAGCGAATGTGTGGTAACAGACCATATCCTGTGCCGTGGACATGAGTTCATGATGACAAAGACCGAGGGTGAAGCCCTGTGCCGGCAGATAGTGGAGGAGGCCCGGGATGCGATTATCTTCGCCGATAGGGACGGGACCATCCGTCTCTGGAACAAGGGCGCTGAGTCCATCTTCGGCTACCGAGCGGAGGAGGCCCTGGGTCGGAGCCTGGACCTGATAGTGCCCGAGAGGTTTCGCGGCAGGCACTGGGATGGGTACCGGAGGGTGATGGACACCGGTGTCACCCGTTACTCTGAAGGCCTCCTGGCGGTGCCCGCCACTGGTAAGGACGGCCGGCGCATATCCCTGGAGTTCACCATCAGTCTGCTGCGCGGTGAAGACGGGGAGGTGGCCGGGGCCGCAGCAATCGTTAGAGACGTAACGGAGGCCTGGCAGAGGGAGAAGGCCCTGAAAGAACGCCTGGCAGCGCTGGAGACCCGGGTCTCGGGACTGGCGGAATGAGGGCAGTCGAGGTCGGGGTGGAGAGTCTAACGGGCCCGGGGGATAGGTAAAATGGAAAAACGGGCCGATGTGGTCATCATCGGGGGCGGAATATCGGGCTGCGCCGCGGCATACTACTTGGCCAAGCGGGGCGTCGAGGTCGTGCTGGTGGAGAAGGGGGAGATAGCCGACGAGGCCTCGGGGCGCAATGCCGGTGGTGTGCGGGCCCAGGCAAGAAACCCGGTAGAGGTCCCCATCATGCTGGAGTCCATGAAGCTATGGGAGAACCTGGAGTCGGAACTGGGGGTAGACGTGGGATTCGTTCGGGGAGGTAACCTCCTCTACGTTGAGTCGGAGGAAGACCTGGCGGAGCTGGAGCTGGGGGCGCAGATGGCCCGGGACTCGGGGGTAGATTCCCGGGTCCTAACTCCGGCCGAGGCGCGGGACCTGGTGCCCGGCCTCGAGGCGCCTCTCCTGGGTGCCCTCTATTCGGCCACCGATGGCCATGCCGATCCCGTGAGGAGCACGAAGGCCTTTGCCATGGCTGCCCGCGAGCAGGGTGTAAGCATCTATACCGGCTGTGCCGTCCTAGGTGTCGAGACCAGCAACGGTCGGGTGTCCTCGGTTAATACAGACCTGGGCAGAGTAGACACTCCCTGGGTGGTGAACGCCGCCGGGGTATGGGCAAACTACATGGCCAGGAAGGTGGGCCTGCACTTTCCCGTTAGAATCGTACGACAATCTCAGGGCCAGACGGAGCCGATCAAGACCAGGATCAGGCCCTTCGTCCGGGGGCCCCATTCCGGATTTAGACAGACCTCTGAGGGGAACATAATCTTTACCCGTGGATACTCTCATGCCAGAGACTATGATGTGGGCCGGGAAATGCTCGACGATATTCGCATCTGGATACCCCACCTGCTCAAGCATCACAAGCTGGTGCGGTTTAACTTCGGTTGGGAACTGGTGCGTAGCTTCCAGGCGAGGACCCCCCTCCTCTCCAGAATCGTCCGGCCTGCGCCCCTTCGTTCCGGCATCGAGCCTAAGGTGAACAGGAAGGCGGTAGAGAAAGGGCTGGCGGCGCTGGTACGTGCTATGCCTGCCCTGGAGGGAGTCAGGGTAGAAAGGTCCTGGGCAGGGCTCATCGACTTGACCCCGGATATGCTTCCCGTCCTGGACGCCGTGCCCAATCCCCAGGGCTACATACTGGCCGCAGGCTTCTCGGGTCACGGCTTCGCCATGGGGCCCATGACCGGCCGGCTCATTTCGGAGCTCATCGTAGATGGCCGACCGTCGTTGCCATTGGACGCCTTCAGCCTCTCCCGCTTTGCCAGTGGTGTGAAGATCAGCCCGCCCAGAAACTTCGTTGGCTGAACCTTCCTGTCCTTAAGAATTACCTCTGCATAGCATGTGAGAGGCCGTTTAATAAGCTCCTCCAAACGGGGAGTGTCCCGACGCCGAGTCCCGAGTATCGGGACGAGTCGGGACAAACTTAATTTATTCCCCCTTCCTGGCCAGGCCTGTCCTGAGTCTATCGAAGGGAAGGGGGACAGGGGGATGGTCGAAAGTGTTATTAAACACTCTCCGTGTGAAATAGTTGACAATCCCGTGGGCGGTGACTAAAATTATCCCTAACGGTTGGCACTCTCACTTCGAGAGTGCTAATGTCGTAAATGGAGGATCAGATGCCTTTGTACGACTATCAGTGTCGGAACGGGAAACATCTCTTTGAGGTGCGGCAGACCTTCGCCGAGGCAGGCTCGGCATCATGCCCCGTTTGCGGTTCCGATTCTCAGCGGGTCTTCCATTCAGTTCCCATCCTGTTCAAAGGCTCAGGTTTCTATTCTACGGACCACAGAAAAGGCGCCGCTAGCTACAGCTCCAACGGCAAAGAAGAGAAGTCCGAGGAAAAATCCGAAAGTAAGTCCGAATCCAAGTCCGAGGCTAAGTCCGAGTCCAAGGCCACAGACAAACCCAAGGAGAAGTCATCCTCTAAGACCGAGAGCTAGGGCGGGGTGAAGGCTCTCCTTCAGAGAGTAAGCAAGGCGGTCGTAAGAGTCGACCAGGCGACAGTAGGGGAGATTGGCAAGGGGCTGGTAATTTTCCTCGGTGTGGAGGAGGGGGATTCCGAGAAGGACGCCGAGTACCTCCGAGACAAGTGCGTCAACCTCAGGATTTTCCCCAACGAAGCGAGTAAGTTCGATCTATCGGCCCTGGATTCCAGGGCCGATCTGCTTGTGGTCAGCCAGTTCACCCTTGTGGCCGATACCCGCAAGGGCCGACGCCCCAGCTTCGCCAGGGCGGCGGCGGCGGATGTGGCCGAACCTCTGGTGGACTACTTCGTGGGCCTCTGCCGGGCGACGGGGCTAACGGTGGAGACGGGGCGGTTCCAGGCCTACATGCAGGTGGAGATCCACAACGACGGCCCCGTCACCATATGGCTTGACAGCGCCGACAGGCACAGGCCCCGGAGGCCCCAGGTTTCCCAATAAAAAGATGTGGGTGCCTGTATTAGTTCGATGCAGGATGACCTTTGCTTAACCGCTCATTGGCCATTGCATACTGCCGCATAACATTCTCGATATCGTAAGGCCGCTCTTCGAAGGTCACGGGGTCCCATTCGCTTCTGGGCTCGTTGAAGAAGTCCCCGCCGTAAATGTGGATGGCTCCAGTAAATCCCTGCTTGGGATTTGTAACTGCGTGAATGACCTCGCCGCCTAGCACGACAGCATCCTTCGTTTCCAGCTCCTTAAACCCCACCTGTGTCAAACCCTCTTCGCCCCGACGATAGAAGGTGTTGTCTTCCCGTCCGCCGTAGATGCCTATAACGGCCCACATTCGATGGTCGTGAGGATAGATGGACATGCCCGGCGCCCAGATCACCTTGAGAACGGTCAGGTCTCGGGAGTGGTGGAGAGTGACAATCCCGCCTAGTGTGGGAGTACCCAGGACCGACTCCACCTGGGCCGGATTCGACATGGTTCGCTCCATGATCTCCTTGACCGCTAGCTCAGGATTACGCTCCTTTAAGGCCTCCCTACAGGATGCTACCAGCTCATCTATGTCGAACATTGACTACCTCCTTGAGCCTAGCCAGCAGCTTTCTTCGCCCGGCACTCCTTGCAGAGGCCGAAGATGGCGAAGTGATCGATATCAGCCTCAAAATCAAACTCCTGCAAAAGGGCGGCCCTGACCGGCTCCAAGAACCTCCGGTGGTCGATGTCGATGGTCTTGCCGCACTCCCTGCACACCATGTGGTGGTGCCTCTCGGCCCGGGCCAGCTCGTACTGTGAGGTGCCGCTGCCCAGGTCTATCTCCACCAGGAGCCGGTGCCGCTTCAACAGCTGGATAGTGCGGTAGACGGTCGCGATGTCTATGTAGGGGTAGGTCTTCTTGACCTTTTCGTGGATCTCTTCGGCCGTCATGTGCCCGGGGCTGGAGGCGATGGCAGAGAGAATCATCACCCGCTGGGGAGTGAGGCGGTAACCCTCCTCCCTGAGGACATCCAGTATCTCGTCAACCTTGGTCAATCTTCACCTCTTGCCCGAGGCCCACTTTAGTGCTTCGTCCCGAAATTAGTGTGTCATTCTGAGTCCCGATTGTATCGGGACGAAGAATCTAGACCCTTCGTCCCGACTTGTCGGGACTCAAGGGTGACAAAAAGGAACGTTATTTCTCGGGCTGGACATTAGGTACCTTATGGTGCAAGTTTACACGAAGACTGCTATCGACATTAGGCAGAACCCTTGCGTCATTCCGAACGAAGTGAGGAATCTGGGGTGGGGCTGTTCCTTTTAGGCTGTGGGACTTGTCCCGATACT
>JADFJI010000217.1 GCA_022566235.1 Chloroflexota bacterium | reverse complement strand
TCCTTCGCCAGGCCGCCCACCTCACGGTAGATCGTGCCGTCGTAGTCGAAAACTGTCCCACCGATATCCCATATCAGTGCCTTGATCGAACTCAGGTCCATATTCCACTCCTGTTAGATGGAAATACTACCCGGGATTACCCATATCAAACTACCTGGTGGGCATACGAAATATATTCGTCAAAGAGAGCCATTGTACATCACTCAATAATTTCCAAATCGCCCCGCCGGGCCCACAAGACCACCCTTTTGAGGAGTTTATGGAAATTGACTGCATCAGGAGACGGTGCTAATGTTCAGCCCGCCGCCGGCGGACCATGAATTATTAAGGTGCCTGTAATGTGAAATGGGCAATCTCGACTTAACGGGGATAGCCTCGAGGAAAAAGACCAGGAGGCCCTTCCCCTTGTTGTTGGACATCTTGGTGTGAAGCGCCAAACCCGTCGTTACGGTCCAGGGCACTAGAATTGGAGCTATTGCCCTCGTGGTTAATCATCACCATACCTCAGGAGGTGGAGCATGGCTTACGAGTTCGTCCTGTATGAGAAGACTGGCAAAGTCGCCAGGATCACCCTAAACCGTCCCGAAGTCCTGAACGCTCTCACCGAAGAGATGATCCAGGACATCCGCCAGGCCCTGGACGAGGCTGACCAGGACCCGGGGGTGAGGTCAGTGATATTGACTGGAGCAGGGAGGTCCTTCTGCGCCGGCTACGACGTGGGTACCCGGGAGGATGGCACGTCCGTCATGTCGCCCGATGGGCAGGAGATCAAAGAGTACCTGGAAACTTGGTGGCACGGGGACAGGGACCACGCCAACAACCTCATGCACATTTGGAAACTGGGCGTGCCGGTCATCGCTTCGGTTCGCGGCTACTGCCTGGGTGGAGGGTTCTGGTACAGCATGGCCTGCGACATGACCATCGCATCCGACGACGCGGTCTTCGGCCAGCCCGAAGTGAGGCACGTGTCCAACACCTCTTTCCTCCTGGCGGCCCTCACCAACTGGAAGCAGGCCCATCGTTGGGGCCTCACCGGCGATCACATGGGAGCCGAAGAGGCCTACCGGTTGGGTATCGTCAACAAGATCGTTCCTCTGGACAAGCTGGAAGAGGAAACCCAGGCCCTGGCGGAGCGCATCGCCCTGGTCCCCGAAGCCTCTGTTCGGATCAACAAGGCGGTAACGTGGATGGGGCTGGAAGCGATGGGTTTGGGCGCCGCCATGAGGGTCAATGCGGCCCTTTCCACCATAGCGCACAGCTCACACGGCCACGAGAGGGAGGTGTTGCTGGAGGCCCAGGCCAAGGGCGGGCTTAAGGCCTTTCTGGAGGCCAGAGACGGCCCCTTCCGCCCCGAGCCCTTTGGCCCCAAGTCCAGAGTAAAATAATCCGCACTTGCCATTGGGCCGGCAACGGAAAGTGCTAGGTGGCCAAGAGTAGTATCGAGAAGTCGAGTTCCTGGGGGAGTTCGACCCTATTCCTTACCACCACGAAAACGAAACCTCCGGGCTAAAAAAGCCCGGGGGCTCCATCGATATTGGGGTTATACTGCTGCCTTCCCTGATGCTAGGGGTCTCGAACAAGGCCCTGAATGCAGGCTTACTTTGGTGTTGAAATCCCGTCGCATTGAGCAACCCAGCTACCAGCTAGTCTAAGATATCGGAGAGAGCCCTCAGGCCCAGGTTGGGATGAGTAACTGAAGTTTCTATTCTCACAGCCACCACACGCTGGATAACTCTCGCTAAGGATGTCTACTTGAGCAATCAGGCCCCAACAGATAAGCTGAATCCGTTCAGCCACCTGTAACCCAGCCGCTGGGTAGTTGACCAGACCCCTCTAAGAGACGACTGTATAATCTGAGTAGACAACCCATCAAAAGAGGATGTTTAGATGAAAAATATGTGGTCGGATACCGATGCCCGGGACATGGTCGAACACTATGCTGAACAGGGCGTCGATGAAGAACTGGCGCTGCGTGTATACACGACCCGACTTCTAGGACGGAACCCGGAGCTTGTGTTGCACGGCGGCGGGAACACGTCGGTGAAGGTTCAGATGCAGGACCTGCTGGGCAATCAGGTGAACGTTCTCTGCGTCAAGGGAAGTGGCTGGGACATGGCCGATATCGAGCCGCCGGGCCTTCCCGCCGTGCGGCTTGACCCGTTGCTAGAACTGCGCAACGTCGAGCGCCTTACCGACGACGAAATGGTCAACTTTCAACGCACCAATTTGCTTGATGCTAACTCTCCAAACCCCTCGGTGGAAACGCTGTTGCACGCCTTTCTTCCTCACAAGTTCGTCGACCATACCCATGCTGTGTCCGTGCTAAGCCTCACCAACCAGCCGAACGGAGAGGAGCTCTGCAAGGAGGTCCTGGGTGATCGCGTCGGGATTGTGCCCTACGTGATGCCCGGGTTTCCGCTGTCTAAGATAGCGGAAAAAGTATTCAACGAAAACTCGGATGTAGAGGGGTTGATACTGATCAAGCACGGGATATTCACTTTTGGAGACACGGCCATCGAGGCCTACGATAAGATGATAGATTTCGTCACCCTGGTGGAAAAACGGCTGAATCAAGGCCGTAAACAGGTCTTCTCAGGGGCCGATTTACCTGCCAGCATCCTGCCTGCCGCCGCAGTGGGCCCTATATTGAGAGGCGTCTGCAAGATCCGTGGCTCCATCGGCGACAACAGGCTAAAGCCCTTTGTGCTGGACTTCAGAACGTCTGATGAGATTCTATCCTATGTCAATGGCGTCGGGCTGTACCGGTATAGCCAGTCAGGGGTAGCGACGCCCGACCACACCATCAGGACCAAAAACTGGCCGCTGATAGTCCCGGCGCCCGATGCGGAAAACATCGACTCGTTCAAGAGCGCCGTTGAAAATGCTGATGCCCTATTTGTTGAGAGATACAAAGACTATTTTTGCCGACATAGTGCCCGCTATTCCAACTCACTCGTCGCACTGGACCCTGTGCCGAGGGTCGCGCTGGTGCCTGGTCTCGGCCTGTACGGCCTCGGCAGAAATGCGAAAGCAGCGCGGATAGCGGCTGACATAGCCGAAAGCGCGGTGCGGACCATAACCGATGCGGAGGCCATTGGCATCTTCGAATCGGTCTCAGAGGAGGAGATGTTCGACGTCGAGTATTGGTCGCTGGAGCA
This sequence comes from Chloroflexota bacterium, assembly GCA_022566235.1. Taxonomy (GTDB): domain Bacteria; phylum Chloroflexota; class Dehalococcoidia; order Plut-88900; family Plut-88900; genus JACZVB01. Next base: position 1,111 of record JADFJI010000217.1, on the reverse strand, counting down.
GGCCAAACTGGGCAAGGCTGCCGAAAAACTGCTGGCCGGCCACGTGGTGGTGGTCACCGGTGGTGGTGGGACCATCGGGTCGGCCATAGCCCTTGCATTCAGCCAGGAAGGGGCTGAGGTGGCAGTGCTGGATATCGATGCAGATGCGGCACAGAGGGCGGCGGCAGCAACCAGCTCGACGGCACTGGGCATCGAGTGCAATGTGACAGACGGAGCATCTGTGAGAGCGGCCTTCGATCAGGTCTGCGAAACCTTTGGTGGAGTAGATATAGTGGTCTCCAACGCCGGAGCTGCGTGGCAGGGACGGATCGGCGAAGTCAAAGAGAGCACGCTGCGGGAGAGTTTCGAGTTGAACTTCTTTGCCCATCAGAGGGTTGCTCAAAATGCTGTGAGGGTGATGATAGCCCAGGGGATGGGCGGGACGCTGCTTTTCAATGTCTCGAAACAGGCAGTCAACCCGGGAGTCGACTTTGGGCCCTACGGCCTACCCAAGGCGGCAACACTGTTTCTCGCACGCCAGTACGCTCTCGATCACGGACGAGACGGAATTCGGTCTAACGCTGTGAACGCCGACCATGTCCAAAGTGGAATGCTGACGACAAAGCTTATCTCCGCCAGAGCTAAGGCCCGTGGTGTCAGCGAGGCGGAGTACATGGCCGGGAACCTACTGGGGGTCGAGGTTACGGCTGCTGATGTGGCCAAGGCCTTCGTGCATCAGGCATTGCAAACGAAATCCACCGCCAACGTCACGACGGTCGACGGAGGGAATATAGCAGCCGCGCTCCGATAGCAGCGTTCAGATTACGTTGCCAGCTTGGTTCTTTCCCGATTCCCGTAGTCGAGTATGAAGCCCTCATAGTCGTCGTCTGCGACCTCATTGCACTTTTTGCGGTAGGTTCCCATGCCACCGGCGTAAGGCGTGAACACCCGGGGCTTCCCGGGGATGTTCACTCCCAGGTACCACGAGTTTGCCAGCATGAACATTGTCGGTTCGGCGACCTCGTTCACGTGGGCCCCGCCCGAGCCGTCGGGCACCGGATAGGCCGATCCCTCGTATCCGGACGGCACCGGCCCGACACCGGAGGTCGGCGCATTCGACGTCGATTCAGAG
>JADFJI010000216.1:3794-4543 GCA_022566235.1 Chloroflexota bacterium | reverse complement strand
CCGTGTTGTGGGGATTAAGGGTGGGGCCATAAGCGCTGGTGTCGCCGGCCCCGGACCAGGCGAAATCGTCCATGTTCAACACGGCGACGATCTCCGCTCCCTGGCTCAGAAGCCGGGTTGCTACTGTGGCGTCCCTCTGGGGCACGTAGCCGGACAGGAGCCGGGACCCACAGGTCATGGGGACACCAGCCATGGATATGTTGTCCTTGAGGCCGACCCGCACACCGGTCAGCTTCCCTTTGCCGGGGCCTTTTATCGAGCAGCGCCTGACTATGGCGTTGTAGGGGTCGTCTTCGGGCCTGGGCTTTACGCCCGGGTCCCGGGCCACGCCTGGGGCAAGCGGGTTCTCGACGGGCATCTGGTCAAGGATATCGAGCCAGCTAAATGTTTCCGAGGAGAGGGAAAGGTAGCCCTCCACCTCCTCCTCGCTGAGGGTCAGGTTATTCCGAGCGGCCGCTTCTAGCAGATCCTCTCGATTCGGGAGTCTAAGGCCCATGGTCCACCTCCTGGGGCTGTTGATGACAACGGGGATTGTAGCATCCGCTGGTGGGGCGCTCAAAGTGATGGGGTTTAGGGTTGCTTCCAGGAATGGGCCGTCCTACCATACCAGGGATGTCAAAGGTGCTCTAAACATTTTCTGTAAAATTTAACGGGGGGATGCATGAAGCTGATGATCAATCTGCACCTGGAGCAGGATGCGATAGTGGCGGACCGTGTCACAGAGGAGCAAAAGACCAGGATCCAGGCCG
>JADFJI010000216.1:0-3784 GCA_022566235.1 Chloroflexota bacterium | reverse complement strand
GCGACGGCGAATCATGTCCGGAATCGGATCTCGCGTCGTTCCCCACTCTGTCTGGTAGATGCGATACACACCTGCATCAATCAGGCGCTCAAGAGCCTCCTTGTTTGGGTGGTGGTGGCTGTTTCCGTTTCCGAGCGAGATCACGGCAACCTCTGGGCTTGCGACAGAGAGAAATCCAGCCGACGAAGCGTTATTGGCTCCGTGGTGATTGACGTGAAGCACATCCACGCTGATGTTCTCGCTGGCCAAGAATCTCCGCTGGGTGCAATCCGTAGGCGCAGGCGTGGACGGCATGCTGTTCGACGAGTTCGTGAAGAGTGACATCGTTCTTACCAGCGCAAAGGGGCAGGTAGGAACTCACCTGGCGGACCATGCCTGGGGGCTGCTGCTGGCCCTCACCAGGGGGATAGCGCGGTCGGTCAGGGAGAAGACGGCAAAGTCCCAGTATTCTATACGGGCCGAGACCTGGGAGCTTGGGGGCAAGACCCTCGGAGTCCTGGGGTTGGGAGGCACCGGCGTCGAGGTGGCCCGACGGGCCCAGGGGTTCGGTATGCGGGTGATCGCCACAGACACGGAGGAGGTGGAGAAGCCGTCCTTCGTCGAGGAGCTGTGGCCGGCGGACCGCTTCTACGACCTTCTGGAGGCATCGGATATAGTGGCTGTATGTCTTCCCCTCACGCCCAAAACCCGGGGCCTCTTCGACCGAAAGGCTTTCAGCCGCATGCGTTCTCACGCCCTGCTGATAAACGTCACCCGGGGCGGCATCATGGACGGGCCGTCCCTGATGGAGGCCCTGGAGAACAGGACCATCGGGGGCGCAGGCCTGGACGTCACCCCGGAGGAGCCGCTGCCGGAGGATAGCCCTCTGTGGAACATGAGCAACGTGGTGGTTACCCCCCACACCGCCGGTGGATCGCCCGAGAGGTTCGATAGGATGGTGGACCTGCTGTGCGCCAACCTGGGGCGCTACCTGAAGGGGGAGCCCCTCCTATCGGAAATAGACAAGGAGAAGGGGTATTAGGATTGAAGTTTTATCGGTTTCTTGTCATCCAGAGGCTCGACAAGCCCCGATAATCGGGACAAATCGGGCTTCAGGGTGACAGCGTTAAAACCCGCACACCGGGTTAGATAACTAGCCCTTTTATCACCCTAAAGGGTGATGTGGTGGCAGCCCTCCGAGAGCATACTGACATCAGTAAATGCTAATTCTGTTTTCGGGTATCGGAGGGGTTAAATGGCTCGAATGTTGCTGATGGGAATAGCGGTCTTCGCCATAGCGTTAACAGTGATGCAGGGACTGTCTGTAGACGCCACCATCGGGCCTGCGATAACGGTTACAGACTACCAGGGCGACATCTGCACCGTCACCTCCTCTGATCTGTCCATTGTTGATGACGGCATATATGACACTACCGATGGAGTCCTGGCCACAATAATCTGCACCGTTGGCGGAAACTACGTTGTTCGAGCCTCGGTCGTTACTGGCGACCGAGAACTCCGGAGCTCGACCCAGACTTACTTCGCGGACAACACCCCGGAGATGGTCATCATGTACCTGAGTCCCAGCCTCTCGGTTGGCAGCGTCGAATCATACTCGGTGACCATACTGGCGGCCTAGGGCCGAAGGGCCCCGCTGATCGATCCCGCTAGCCAGTCCCGAATCCTCAGGCGTTAGTCAAGACAAAGAACCCGCTCTGTGGGCTTGCCTGGGCCAGGGAAATGGGTACGGTTGCGGAGAGGGCCTGGTCTAGGCCAGGACTAGCTCCCCTTGGTACGGGAGAGGGTCTGCGCCCAGGCTTCCACCTGGTCCAGGCGGTCCCGGATCAGGCCGTGGTCCAGCTTGCGGGCTGTATCGGGGTGCCCGGCCCTTACCAGCATGGGGACCATCCTGGTCCGCAGCCGGTTTATGGTCCAGGGAATCGGGTCGCCCTCCGCGGTGTAGTCCAGCATCAAGCGCTCATCCGGGCCGTCGGGGCCGTAGTGGTAGTGGGGGGCGTCATCAAAGCAATCGAAGCGGAGAAGCTCAGTTTCCTTGCCTTTGAGGTTGGCCATTACGCGAATGGTGACGCCCTCGTCACCGCCGAAGTGTCTGTAATCTAGGGCGAAGTCTATGACATCGGCCTTTACCGTCTCCACTTGACCCGATATCATTTCATGGTCCATCTGGTCTTGGGCTACGTCCTGCATCCTGATTCACCTCCTTCGAAAAGGTATGAAAAGGGCCGGTTCGTATCGTCGGTCGGCCCCTTTAGGGCCAATCATGCCGCAGCCTTAGCCCTCAGTCAAGAATAGGAAGCTGAGAGGGGTCAATAACGGGCTCAACCCTCACCCCCTGTGTCCCCCTCTCCCTTAACAAGGGAGAGGGGGAGAAAAATAAACCTGGTCCCGAGTATCGGGACAGCCCCCCGCCATCCTTTCAATACTGGAAGGATTGATCCCGACGACACTCGACCGAACGTTACCCTGATTGCGGTTACTAGGTACTAGATTTGGGGGACACCCTTCGGCAAGCTCCCCGACGGAACACTTCGACAAGTCCGACTTCGTGCGGACTCCTGATAAAATCGGGGCTCAGGTCAAACAGGACAGGCCCCCGGCCCTGGTTTATCCCGATATTCGGGACTTATCGGGGTGCTCCCCCCTTCAAAGGGATCACTAAAGGGCTGCGATGGCTTTAAAGCCAGGGATGGAGGGCGATGGAGGCCGGAAGGACCGGGCGAGCGCCCCTTCGGCACGCCGCCAAAGGCGCGAGAGAAGGGACTAGATATGTGGCGGCGCACCGGGGCCGGGTATCTGGGCCTAGGCTACTTCCAGACCTTGGTGAGCACCTGGGTGCCGTAGGCCGCCAGCTTGTCCAGGGCCTCATTGCTGACCCCACTGGTGTCGTTGTAGGCGATGATCTCCTTGCCCAGGAGCATGGCCACGTAGGCGACCTGGTTAGCGCGAGGCACACCGGAGAGCTTTATGAAGTCGGGGCTGTTGGTGTTGATCTCAACTGTGCCTTGGGAGAAGCGGCTTCGGCGGCGCATATCTCCTTTGAAGGCCGTGCGCCTTAACACGTAGTTAAAGATCCTGGGCCTCGGGTTTTTGTCGCGCCCGTTTCGACCGTTGCCGGCAGCTGTCGTTCTAGACTTCGTATCTCCACCGTTCCGGCGGGGCCTGAGACGGTTGAGCCCCTCGATGAGCTCCACGTCCAGGAACTCTTCCTGGCTGAAGATCTCTTGAGCGACTCTGGTGGCCCTGCGGAAGAGGCCCTGCACCCTCTCGGTCTCGGCCTCGGCCTGGAAGCCGCTAATCTCCTTCTCCAGCTCCGGGCCGAGAGACGCCAGGGATTTCAGGAGTGAGGCCAGGTTTCGGTCCTCGAAGAACTGGGCTCGGGCCGGGAGGGGTTTCAAGAACTCGGCATCCACAAAACCCTTTACGTACCCACTGGTCAACATGCTGTTGCTCACGGGGTATTCGGTCATGGCCTGAAGGTCGTCGATTACGACGACCCCCGTGTGTCGAATGGCGACCCGTCCGTTACCCGAGGGGTCGAACCAGAAGCGGGTCCTGAACACCTTGCTGCGGTCCGTGGCCAGGGAAAGCTCGCGGAATTTGATGCCGATCTCCGGCAGGTCAAGCTTTATGGGCTCCACTTCAGATTCGACTTTGCCGCAGCGAATGGTGATTTTGAGCTGGCCGGTCCTGAGATAAACGTCGAACCTGTCGGCCAGGACGTGCTTGAGCCGGGCCTGGGACACAGGCCCGTATCTGCGGGTGGGGTCCTGGAATAGGCCCGTGA
>JADFJI010000215.1 GCA_022566235.1 Chloroflexota bacterium | reverse complement strand
GGGTCCTGGACGGACATGGCGAGATCGTGCCCCGGCTCTCTGCGGATGAGGCCCGCAGGCTTATAGCCGATGGGACCATCGCGGAGGGCATGATACCCAAGGTGGAGGCCTGTCTAAGGGCAACCCGGGCCTCGGTGGAGTCGGTTATCATAGATGGCCGCAAACCCCACGCCCTCCTGGAAGCGGTGGAGGGCCGGGGCCCCGGGACCCGGTTCGGCTAAAGAGGAAAGGACCAGATCATTGGAAAACTTGAAAGAACAGGAAGCTAAATATTTCATGTCGACCGGCAAGCGGCAGCCGCTAACCCTGGTCAGGGGCGAGGGCGTCAAAGTCTGGGACGATGAGGGCCGGGAGTACCTGGACTTCGTCGCGGGCATCGCCGTTACGGGACTGGGCCATTGTCACCCTGCCATCGTCAAGGCTATCGAGGAGCAGAGCCGCATCTTGTGGCACGTCTCGAACCTCTACTACACCGTACCCCAGGTAGAGTTGGCACAGCTCCTGGTGGAAAATAGCTGTATGGACGAGGTCTACTTCCAGAACAGCGGCACCGAAGCCAACGAAGCCGCCATCAAGCTGGCCAGGAAATACGGCAAGGTCCACCTCAATGGCGCCTACGAGGTCATCTCGGCCATCGACTCGTTCCACGGACGCACCTTCGCCATGGTCGCGGCCACGGGGCAGCCCGCCCACCAGGCCATCTATACACCCCTGCCCCAGGGCTTTGTTAACGTACCTTACAACGACATCGAAGCCTTGATGTCCGCTACTTCCGAAAACACCTGCGCCATCATGCTGGAGGTCATCCAGGGCGAGGGGGGTGTGAACGTTCCTTCCCAGGACTACCTCAAACAGGTCCGAGACTGGTGCGACGAGCGGGGGATGCTTCTGATATTCGATGAGGTGCAGACGGGCATCGGTCGTACGGGAACTCTTTTCGCCTACCAACACTTCGGCGTGGAGCCCGATGTGATGACCCTAGCAAAGGCCCTGGGCGGTGGCATACCCATCGGGGCCATCATGGCCAAGAAGGCTGCCTCTGCCTTCGAGCCCGGAGACCACGGCTCCACCTTCAGCGGCAACCCCCTGGCCACTGCGGTGGCCCTGGCCAACATGAGGTACATCCTGGACAACGACGTGGTGGGTAACGCCCGGCGGTCCGGCGAGCATTTGAAAGGCAAGCTGGAAGGACTGGTAGCAAAATATGATCTGGCGACGGAGGTGCGAGGCATGGGACTGTTGCTGGCCCTGGGCCTGAGCGAGGACGTCGCCGGTAAGATAGTAGACGAGTGCCGGGGCCGGGGCCTCCTGGTGAACCCGGTGCGGCCCAACGCCGTTCGCACTATGCCTGCCCTCATCGTCACCAAGGCCGAAGTGGACAAGGCCGTCGGGATTCTGGACTCGGCCCTGGAGGCGGTGGGCAAGGACTCGAAGTGATAGACCTAGCTGCGGCAGACCATCTGCTCACCACCACCCGTGGTGTCCGTAGGAGGCTGGACTTCCAGCGTCCCGTGGAGCCCGAGGTCCTGGAGGAATGTATCGAGATCGCGCTTCAGGCCCCCGTCGGCTCCCTGGCCCAAAAACGGCATTTCATCGTCTTAACCGATCTCCAGAAGCGAAAGGCCGTCGCCGAGCTCTACGGAAAGTCCTGCTACCCCTACCTGGAGTCCCGGGCCAGGTTGGCCCAAGAGTATGGCGAGCAGGACCCCCGATCGGTGCTTATTACTCGCAATCTGCAACTGGCCCGGTTTCAAGCGGAGACCCTCCATGAAGTGCCCGTGCTCGTTATCCTGGCCATTGAAGGCAGGGTGGAAAATGAGGACGTGATGGCCCAGGCGTCCCTCTACGGCAGTATATTACCTGCAGCGTGGTCGTTTATGCTTGCGTTGCGGGCCCGGGGCCTGGGCTCCTGCTGGACCACCCTCCATCTGGAATATGAGAAGGAGACGGCACGGGTCCTTGGCATACCGGATGACGTTACCCAGGCAGTCCTGCTGACCGTGGCCTACTTCACGGGGACCGACTTCAAACCAGCCCCCCGGCTTCCGGGCCGGGAGCAGACCCACTGGAACACCTGGGGGGGCCGCCGCCAGTAGATCCCGACCACTGATGATATAGTCATATTGAACTTAAGAGCCTCTAACGAAACTAATCGATAAGGGGGAGTCCATCCCGATGTATCGGGATGGAGGGGGTCTGTCCCGACAAGTCCCGAGTGTCGGGATCAGATGTAATTCCTTCCCCCTCTCCCTCCCAAGCATGCCCTGAGCTTGCCGAAGGGGGAGAGAGGGACACAGAGCCTGTCCTGAGCAAAGCCGAAGGAGGGTGAGGGTTTTGATAGAGGCTTCAAGAGGAAATTGATTCATGGCTGAGAAGTGTGTGCTGGCCTATAGCGGCGGGCTCGATACCTCCGTCGCCGTCAAGTGGCTCATGGACAACTACGGCGTCGAGGTGGTCACCCTCACGGTCGACGTGGGGGGCGAGATCGACCTGCAGGCCGTCAAAGAGAGGGCCCTGGCCACCGGTGCTGTCGATGCAAGAATATTGGAGGTCAAAGACCAGTTCGTTCGGTATTTCGTCTTTCCCGCCCTCCAGGCAGGGGCCGTCTACGAGGGTAAGTACCCCCTGGCCACCGCCCTGGCCCGGCCCCTCATGGCCTACCACCTGGTGGAGGTAGCCCGGGAGGTGGGGGCGGGGTCCGTGGCCCACGGGTGCACCGGCAAGGGCAACGACCAGGTCCGCTTCGACGTCGGGGTAAGGACCCTGGAGCCGGGGCTCAGGATCATCGCCCCCGCTCGGGAGTGGGGCATGGACCGGGACCAGGAGATAGAATACGCCAGAAAGCACAATATACCCGTGCCCCTCACAAAAGCGAGCCCCTACTCCATAGATGAGAACCTCTGGGGCCGCAGCATCGAGACCGGGGTCCTGGAGGACCCCGCCAAGGAGCCGCCGGAAGACGCCTACCAGTGGACACTGTCCCCCGAAAAGGCCCCCGACAAGCCCCAGTACCTCAATATCGACTTCGAAGGTGGGATTCCCACCGCGCTGGACCACAAAGAGATGGACGGGGTCAGTCTGATACAGGAGCTGAACCGGGTGGTCGGGACCCACGGTGTGGGCCGGATCGATCATGTGGAGAACCGGCTGGTGGGAATAAAGTCCCGGGAGGTGTATGAGGCCCCCGCCGCCGTGGTCCTTCTGGCGGCCCACCGGGCCCTGGAAGACATGACCCTGAGCAAGGAGCAGGCCCGGTTCAAGGACAGGGTGGCCCAGGAGTACGCCGACCTGATCTACAACGGCCTGTGGTTCACGGCCCATCACCAGGACCTGCACTCCTACGTCCAGAGCACCCAGCGTCACGTTACCGGAACCGTCCGGGTGAAGCTGTACAAGGGAAGCTGTCAGGTGGTGGGCAGGGACTCGCCCAAGTCCCTGTACAGCCTGAAGGAGGCCACCTACGGAAAGGATGACGCCTTCGACCAGAGGGCTGCGCCAGGCTTCATCGACATCTTCAGCAAGTCGGCCAGACTCCAGGCCGAGGTGCAGCTTCTGGACCAGCCCGAAGGCCCACTGGGCATCACCGGCCCCTCTGAGTAAAAACGGATAACCCTGGCCCATTCCATTAAGCGGGCCATGCGAGAGGAAATGCCTATGAGCATCGTCCTGACAGACGAGCAGAAACAGATGGTCTCCACCATCCGGGATTTCGTGGCCCGGGACGTCATACCCTACGCCTCTGACCTGGAGCACGCCGACGAATACCCTACAGAGATGGTGGAGAAGGTGAAGGAGATGGGCCTGTTCGGCGCCTTTGTGCCCAAGGAGTATGGCGGCCTCGGCCTGGACAACGTCACCTTTGTCCTGATCATCGAGGAGCTGTGCAAGGGCTGGATGAGCCTGAGCGGGACCCTGGGCAGCCACTCCATCATGACCTCCGTCATCGCCAACTTCGGCACCGACGATCAGAAAGAGCGTTTTCTGCCTGCCATCGCCAGGGGCGAGAAGCGCGGGGGAGTAGGCCTCACCGAGCCGGAGGGCGGCAGCGACCTTCAGGCCATCCAGACCCGGGCCGTCAAGGACGGCGACGACTACATCATCAACGGGGCCAAGATGTTCGTCACCAACGGCATCCACGGGAACACCTTCGCACTGCTGGTCAAGACCGATATGAACACCACCCCGGCCTATAAGGGGATAAGTTGCTTCATCATCGAGAAAGGCGGGCCCGGTCTCATCGTGGGCAATAAGATCAAGAAACTGGGGTACCGGGGAATCGACACCACGGAGTTCGCCTTCGAGGACTTCCGGGTCCCGGCCACCAACCTGGTGGGAGGGGTGGAGGGCCAGGGGTTCAGGCAGATCATGTCGGGGCTGGAGGGAGGGCGGATCAACGTCGCGGCCCGGGCCGTGGGCGTGGCCCAGGCGGCCTTCGAGGCGGCCATCGCCTATGCCCAGGGGCGGGTGACTTTCGGCAAGCCCATCGCCCAGCACCAGGCCATCCAGCTCAAGCTGGCCGACATGGCCACCAAGATCGAGGCCGCCCGCTTGCTGACC
>JADFJI010000214.1 GCA_022566235.1 Chloroflexota bacterium | reverse complement strand
TTGTAGTCCCGGTACTTGGAGACCAGGTTCTCCATGGAGGCCCGCTCCTTGGCCAGCCGTTGTATCTCCTGGTGGTTGGTAGCCACCTGAGGATCGGCCATCAGCCGGTCTAGCTCCAGGAAACGGCGCTCCATCTCTTCCAGCTTGTCCAGTCTGCCCAACATCTCCTTATTCCCTACTCAGACAAAGTCCCCCGGGTCGGGGGACTGTTTTGCCCAATTATAGCAGACGGGGGTCAGGAGAATGGGGTTTGATAACAGTTTCGACCATCCCCCTGTCCCCCTTCCTTTTCTGGAAGGGGGAAAGAGGATTCTGGTCCCGATTGGTCGGGACAGTACCCCCGCATGGGAAGGGCGGACTCCCGACTACACTCGTCCGGACGTTACAGTGATTTCGGCTACTAAGTACCAGCGTAAGGAGATTCTACGCATCACCAGGTGAGGAAGAGGAGGAGCTTCAGAACGACTGAGTAGTTTGGAGATGTAGATTCTTCGTCGTCCTTACTGCGGCGGACTCCTCAGAATGACAGATTAGCAAGGGCTTGAACCCACATTTTCGAGTACGCCTCAGTATATTCAGATAGCGTCACCTAATCTGCTCTATGACCTCTTCCAGCCCCACCTCTCGCTGCTCCCGCCTGGTCATGTCTCGCAGGACCACGACGCCCTTTTCGAGCTCCTGGTCTCCCAGGATCAGGACGTAGGGCACCCCCATAGACCCGGCCTGTCGGAGCTGGGCCTTGAGGCTCTTGCCCGCAGGCCCCAGCATCGCCGACACCCCACTTCGTACAAGACGGGATACGAGGCCCACCGCCTGGGCCTTGGCCTCCTGGCCCACGTAGGCTACGAAGACCCTAGTCCCGGGGGAGGCCGGTGGCTCGATGCCCTGGCGTTTCAGGTTCAGGATGACCCGCTCCATTCCCACGGCGAAGCCCACTCCCGGCGTGGGCCTGCCCCCCAGCTCCTCGATAAGGCCGTCGTACCTGCCCCCACCCCCTAAGGCATTTTGCTGGCCTTCCTCCGAGGTCTGCACCTCGAAGACGGTCCGAGTGTAGTAGTCCAGGCCCCGCACCAGGCGGTGCTCCCGGGTGAAAGGCACCTCCATCAGCCCCAGGTACCGGGTCAGGGCCTGGAAGTGGGCCTGGCATTCCTCACAAAGGTAGTCGGCGCTGCGGGGCGCCCCCTCTATAAGGGGCTGGCAACCCGGCACCTTGCAGTCCAGAAGGCGCAACGGGTTCCGCTCCAATCGGGACTTGCATTCCCGGCACAGCCGGCCCTCCTGTTGAGAATAGTAGCTCCTCAGCGCCTCGACGTACCCTGGCCGGCACTTCGGATCGCCGATGCTGTTCAGTTGAAGGGAGAGCCCCTTCAGGCCAAGCTTCCGGAAGAGCTGCCAGCACAGGGCAACCACTTCGGCATCGATGGTGGCGTCGGCATCGCCGATGGCCTCGACGTTGATCTGGTGGAACTGTCGAAGGCGTCCGGCCTGGGGCCGGGCGTAGCGGAACATGGGCATGCCTACGGAGTAGAGCCGGACGGGCTGAGGTTTGTTGTGCAGGCCGTGCTCCAGATAGGCCCGGCACACGGCGGCGGTGGCCTCGGGGCGGAGGGCTATGGTGTCGCCTCCCTTGTCGGTTATGGTATACATCTCCTTCTCGACAATGTCGGTGACCTCGCCCACGCCCCGCGAGAAAAGGCTGTAGTCTTCCAGAATGGGGGTGTCTATCTGGCCGTAACCGTATCCTTCACACACCGATACAGTGGCCTCTCGGACATATCGCCAGTATCCCTGCTCCTCGGGCAGGATGTCGACCATGCCCCTCAGGGCCTGAAGGGTCTTCCGCTCTTTGATAGCCATGATGAGCACTCCGGGATGCCGTCTTCAGCTAGGATACAGCCAGCAACCATCACAGGCAAATTACAGATTAAGAGAGTGTTATTAGACACTCTCATCTTTCTCTGGTTGACGACGAAGCGAGGGCCTTGATATAGTCGAGACCAAGTGGGGATATAGCTCAGCTGGGAGAGCGCCGCGTTCGCAATGCGGAGGCCGGGGGTTCGAGTCCCCCTATCTCCACCACCAGGTAACATTGCGGAGAGGGCGTCCCGATGGCAATCGGGAAGGTCGGGGGTTCGAGTCCCCCTATCTCCACCACCATGTAACATTGCGGAGAGAGCGTCCCGATGGCAATCGGGAAGGCCGGGGGTTCGAATCCCCCTATCTCCACCACCAGGGCACGCCCTGGACCCGTGGGCCGTGTCCCCGTCGTTGTTAGGAACGTAGCTTTTTTGAGCCCGGGCCAGAGGTTGGTTCGAGTCCTCACTGGGCTACCGCCAGGGTTTTCCTGGACCCGTATCACCGAATTCTTTTGCCAGCTTTGCCATTCTTCGTCTATAGTATTGAGAGTGAGAAGAGAGATGGTCGCTATGAACTGTCCTATACCAGGTGAGGTTTAGAGAGAGTCGAGGAGGAGACCATGCGATTTGATTGCGGGCTGTACGCTCATGGCGGGGAGACCGCTACTTATCCACAGGTCGACGAATGGCGAGCAGAAGCAAGGCTGCTGGAAGACGGAGGTTTCACAGGGATTTGGGTGGCGGAACACCACTTTTTTTGGGACGGATGGGTAACACCTACTCCCACTAATCCGACCCTCGCCGGTGTAGACATAGCGGCTCACACAACGAAGCTGCGAATCGGTCAGTGTGGGGTGTGTCTAACCGACCGGCACCCGATCCACGTTGCGGAAGATATCGCCATGTTAGACCACATGAGCAAGGGCCGAGTCGATTTCGGAATAATAAAAGGCATCAACAACCGGGTTAACAGCAATTTCAACGTCAACGCTGACCGGCGAGATAAGGCAAAGAACTCCGCCCTCTTTGAAGAAGCGATAGATATTATCATCAAGTGCTGGACTGAAGAGGCGTTCAGCCACACGGGTGAGTTCTATACACTGCCGATGCCGGGGTGGAAAGAGTCGGTCCCCGAGCTGACTCAGGACAGGCGCTATCACACAGAGGATGGAGAGGTGATTGCTCTGGGCGTGCTTCCCAAACCGTATCAGAAACCGCACCCACCCATCTGGCAGATGGCCGACTCCATTGAATCATACATGTTCGCAGCCGGGCGTGGGTTTAGGGCTATGTCCTGGGGGCGCACTTTAGAGGGAACACGGGATTCATGGACAGCCTATAGGGAAGTGGCGTCCCGAGTGCAGGGTCGGGATGTGCCTATGGGAGAGAACGTGGCCATGATGAGGCCAATATTTGTGGCTAAAACCCAGGAAGAAGCAGAGAATATAATGCGTCCTGCCATAAATAGACTGATGACTTATGGTGGCTCACGGCGGTCGCGGAAGATGATGCTGGGTAAAAATGAACCTCTCACCGATGCAGACCTCGAGGAAGACTGGTTTGACTTCCTGACGAAGCGCGGCCATACACTTGTGGGGACGCCCGAGTTCGTGGTCGAGGGAATTGAGAGGTGGCGCACCGAATTAGGCTGTGAACATGTGACGCTGTTCTGGCCTTTACCATTTCTGACATTCCCCGAGGTTATGCGGAGCCTGTACCTTTTCTCAGAGCAGGTGATTCCCAGATTTCAAGTTACCGGGTAAATTGGCACACATTGCGAGTTACAGGCATGTAGAACTTCCTATAGGATGATAGAAGGGCTGTATACGACACCAGACCAGGAGGTAGGCGATGTCCAAACTGGATTTCGAGCTTTCGGAGTTTGAGGACCGGCAGAGGCGCACCAGGCAGGCCATGGAGAAGACCGGCATAGACCTGCTCATGGTTGTGCATCCGGTAAACATCAACTACCTCATTGGCAGCCGGATCAAGGGCTATCAGGATTTACAGGTCCTTCTCTTCACCCTGGAGCCCAGCGACCTGACCCTCCTGACCCGCTTCGCCGACGTGGTCGAGGCCCGGGACTTTTCCATCTCCAAGGACGTGAGGGGCTTGGGCCGAGACCCTGAGGATGACCCGATCGACATGCTGAAGTCGACCCTTCAGGAGAAGGGATATCTTAACCGGAGGATCGGGCTCGAGGTCCCGGAAACCTACCTGAGCGTCCACGATTACCTGAAGATCAGGGACCTTCTGGGCGACGCTCTGGTGGCCGAGCCGACGCGCCTGGTGGAGGAGCTGAAGTTCGTTAAGTCCCCGGCGGAGCTGGCCTATATTTGGAAGGCCTCCAGCATCAACGACGCCGTCCAGCAGACGTGCATCGAGACCCTTGCCGAGGGCAAGACGGAGTTCGAGGTGGTGGCGGAGATGCACCGGACCATGATGGCCCTGGGCGGAGACTTCACGGCAAGTCCCATGAACTTCGTTAGCGGCGAAAGGACGGTCTACTCCCACGGCTTCCCCAGCGAGCGGCGGCTGAAGAAGGGCGACCTTGTCCACAACGAGTACGGGTCGTCCTACAGGCGCTACACCTGCACCATAGGCCGGGTGCTGTGCCTGGGAGAGCCCACGAAACGGATGAAGGAGGTCTACCAGGTGGTGAGGAATGCCTGCGACGCAGCCATCGCAGCCATAAGGCCCGGGGTCCCGGCCACCGTCCCCCATGAGGCGGCCAAGAAAGTGATTG
>JADFJI010000213.1 GCA_022566235.1 Chloroflexota bacterium | reverse complement strand
ACTACGTCCCCACCACCCAGGGCTATGAGCAGAAGATCGCGGACTGGATGCAGCGGCTGCGAAAACAGGAGTAGAAGTAGCTAGTAGATTCCCCAGGGGGCTGCCATGCCAAGAGGTGTATCTCGCGCACGGGAACTTGTAGCTAAAGCTCGTCAGGAAGCCCTGCAGGCCGTCGCCGCCTATAACAACCCACTGGCTACTTTTAAATCAGGTACGTACGTTGTACTAATGCACCTCGCTTGGACGGCCCTGTTCCATGCCATTTCTTGGAAAGGCAAAATCAAGCCGTGGTACCGACAACGCGATTCCAATCGCTTCAAACGCATCGATGGCAGACCAAAGACCTGGGATTTAAAAAAATGCGTTCGCCAGTACTGGGCCGAGAGAGATGACGCTGTACGGCAGAATCTTCAGTTTTTCATCGGTCTGCGGAACCTAATCGAACACGCAGACGCGCCCGAAATCGACCTCGACATCTTCGGAGAGTGTCAGGCCCTCTTGATCAACTTCGAGAATTTCCTCACGGAGCAGTTTGGCGAGCGTTTTGCCCTCAACACCAATCTGGCTTTCTCACTTCAGTTTTCTAGAGGGCGGGACCCTAAAGCGCGCGAAGCTATGCGGCGCTTGCTTGCTGCACCTGCTCACGCGGACATCAAGACCTACGTGACAGACTTTCGGAGTTCTCTGAGCCCGGACGTTCTCGGGGACATGGCTTACAGCTATAAGGTTTTCCTCATTCCAATGCTGGCCAATCATCGTTCCGAGGATGCGCTGGCAATAGAGTTCGTGCACTACGACCCTGACCAGGCGGATGACTACGACAGAACGGTGGCTCTTATCAAACCTAGAACGGTGGCGGTAGTGAGCAAGGGCAAACTCAAGCCGTCTCACGTCCTGCCGCTGGTGGCGGCCAAGATCGCACCAAGGGTATTCAACATGGACACGCACACACGTGCGTGGAAGTACTGGAAGGTGCGTCCGCCCGCCGACAGCCCAAACCCAACGGACCGCAAGACCAAGTATTGCCAGTACGACGAGCCACACGGCGACTATTTGTATACTGACGACTGGGTGGATCTTCTAGCTACGGAACTTGGCGACGACGCCAAATACGAAGAGGTGCGCACGTACAGGCCCGAAGCGGCATCATCCACACAGCCGGCAACTGTATGAGCGGCTGCCGTGCTAGAATCTGCCTACAATGAAGACCAACGTCCTCTACTACGGTGATAACCTGGACATCCTCCGGAACCACATCCCGGACGAGTCCGTTGACCTAATCTACCTTGACCCGCCCTTCAACTCTAACGCCTCATACAATGTCCTTTTCAAAGAGCCGACGGGGGAACAGTCTGCCGCCCAGATCAAGGCCTTCGACGACACCTGGCACTGGGACACGGCAGCGGAGCTCACCTACCAGGAGATCGTTACCAACAGCCCTCTAGAGATTAGCAAGATGGTGGAGGCGATGCGGGGATTCGTCGGAAGCAACGACATGATGGCCTACCTGGTGATGATGACCATCCGTCTCATAGAGCTTAGACGGGCACTGAAGCCCACCGGCTCCCTATACCTACATTGTGATCCCACGGCGAGTCATTATTTGAAGATAATCCTCGATACCATATTGGGCAATGATAATTTCAGGAACGAGGTGGTTTGGCAAAGATTTAATTTCCATGCCGATGCTAAACGATTTGGAAGGGTTTCAGATCGGTTGCTCTTTTTCTCGAAGGGGCCGAGTTTTGTATTCAATAAACTACGGGTGCCGTTTTCAGAAGAATATATATCTAGCAAGTTTACTCATGTTGACGCCGAAGACAGGAGATTCCGTCTGGATAACCTTAATCCTCCTGCTGGTCGTGGTCCCATCTACCAATTTCATGGCGTTACTAAGGCCTGGCGATTTACCGAAGAAAGAATGTTACAACTAGAGGCGGAAGGGAAGATATACTCTGGGAGCAAAATTCCCCAACTAAAACGCTATCTGGATGAGCTTAATGGACAAGCTGTTCACGACATATGGGTTGACGTTGCACCGATTAATTCTCAGGCGAAAGAACGGTTAGGTTACCCAACTCAAAAACCTCTTGCTCTTTTGGAGCGTGTTATCCAAGCGTCCTCCAATGAGGGGGATGTAGTGCTGGACCCGTTCTGTGGCTGTGGAACGGCGGTTGTGACGGCCCACAAGCTGAACCGAAAGTGGATAGGAATAGATGTTACCCACCTGGCTATCGCGGTTATGAGGAAGCGGCTGCGGGACAGCTTTCCAGGCATTCAACTCGAAGTCATTGGCGAACCCGTTGATGTGGAGGGGGCAAAGGCCCTCGCCAGGCAAGACCGTTATCAGTTTCAATGGTGGGCCCTGTCCCTGGTAGATGCGCTACCCGTTCAAGAGGAGAAGAAGAAAGGGGCCGATAAGGGCATGGACGGGGTCATAACCTTCATAGACGGCCCGTCCAACAAGGTGGAGCGGGCCATTGTTCAGGTTAAGAGCGGGGGTGTAAAGCCAGGGGATATACGTGATCTAAAAGGCGTGATGGAGAGGGAAAAGTCGGCTTTAGGCGTCTTTATAACTCTTGAGCCTCCCACTCAGCCAATGCAAACCGAGGCCGTGGAAGCTGGATTCCATCACTCTCCCCTGTGGCAGAAAGATTATCCAAGGATGCAGATTGTAACCATTGAGGAACTTCTACGAGGTAAAACTCCGATGATCCCAGGAAAGGTATCGGGGTATGCCAAAGCACAAAAGGTGGCCTCAGGGACGACAGGCCAGTTGGCCTTGAAAGAGAAGCCATGACGACCACTACAAAAGAGCTGAGGGACCAGGTCCTGGCGGCCAGGGCCGCCAGCCGGGAGCTGGCCCGGACATCCACCGCTGTCAAAGACCAGGCCCTGGCCAACATAGCCAAAGAGCTGACGGCCAGGGAGAAGGAGCTGGTCGAGGCCAACCGGCTCGACTATGAAGAGGGCAAGAGTACCGGCCTGTCCGAGACCCTGCTGGACCGGCTCCTCCTCACCCCGGACCGGCTCCGTGAACTCTCTCGGGACGTCCTCAGTATCGCCGGTCTTCCCGACCCGGTAGGCGAGACCTTCGACATGCGTACCATGCCCAACGGCCTTCAGATAGGCAAGCGCCGGGTGCCACTGGGGGTCATAGGCGCCGTCTACGAGAGCCGGCCCAACGTGACCATCGACATCTCTGCGCTGTGCCTGAAGTCGGGCAACGGGGTGGTCCTGCGGGGCGGAAAGGAGGCCATCAGGTCCAACCTGGCCCTCGCTCGATTGGTTCAAGAAGCGATAGACAGGGCGGGAGGGCCAGCGAACGCTGTCCAGTTCGTCGAGTCCACCGACAGGGCCTTGGTGGAGGAGATGCTGCACATGCGGGGCCTCATCGATCTGCTGATACCCCGGGGCGGGGACGAGTTCATCCGATACGTAGCGGAAACGGCCACTATACCCGTGGTGACGGGGGGCGTCGGCGTGTGCCACACCTACGTGGACCTCACCGCCGATATGGACAACGCCGTGGCCATAGCCTACAATGCCAAGGTGCAGCGGCCCTCCGTGTGTAACGCCCTGGACACCCTCCTGGTTCACAGCGAGATAGCCACCCGGTACCTGCCCCAGATCGGGCGCGCATGGGGAGAGGCGGGAGTGGAGATGCGCTGCGACGAGAGGGCATACGAGATTTTACAAGAGGTAACCGGGGCCCGGGTTGTCAGGGCCAAAGATTCCGATTGGGGAAAGGAGTTCCTCTCCCTTGTGGCCTCGGTGCGGGTGGTGGACGGTATACAGGAGGCCATGAGCCATATCGAGACCCACGGCTCGGGCCATTCCGAGGCCATAATCACCGAGGACTACTCCCTGGCCAACACCTTCTTGGAACAGGTCGATGCCGCTGCGGTATTCGTCAACGCCAGCACCCGGTTCACCGACGGCGGGCAGTTTGGCCTGGGGGCGGAGGTTGGGATAAGCACCCAGAAGATGCACGCCCGGGGCCCTATGGGCCTAAAAGAGCTGACCTCCTACAAATGGATCATCCTGGGAAAGGGACACATCCGTCCCTAGAGAGGTAAACGCAAATGGCTTCATACCGTTTCGAAAGAGAGTGCCGCACCCCCTATTCCGAAGCTTACACTATCGTCGATGGCGAGACCCCCGTGGGACGGGTGGACCTTCACTTCACCACCAGTGTGGTCCACGCAACCCTCAACGTCCTGGAAAACATCACCCAGGACGGTATCCAGGAGCTGATCGATGCCATGGACGAGGAGCTGGTGATGACCGCGGACGCGGCCAGGGGCGACTTCATAGTGGCCGTATATCAGGGCCGCGATGTCGGAGTCTTCAGCGACGAGGACTTCGATGAGGAAGAAGAAGAGGACAAGAACTAGCGCTTGGTTGCGAAAAAGGCCGTCACCATAGAATGTTTGTGGTCACCCTGCCTGTCCTGAGCAAGGCCGAAGGGTTGAAATACCTTGGCTTCGCCCTTCGATAGGCTCAGTGCGAGCTGATTTTGATTACGCGTACTTCTGCATGCAGGCACAATTTACTAGCAGGGTGATGGAAAAGGGGCGTGCAGTCCCGAGTGTCGGGATTGCAGGGAGTC
>JADFJI010000212.1 GCA_022566235.1 Chloroflexota bacterium | reverse complement strand
GGCTGGTTTTGAAGTCGAGGATTTCGATTGCATCGCCCGTGTCGATCACGAGGTCCAGACGGGCCAACAGATCGGGACAGCCCGGCACGACCGCGATCTGAATCTCCTCCTCAACCCCCAGGATCTTGCCCTCGGGGTCGACGATGTACAGGGTGGGCCACGCCCTGGTCGAATACTGGTTCCATATACGGAAGTCCTTATCGTTCACCACCGGGTGCTCTATCTCGTAGCGCATGATGGCCTTGTGAATGTTGGCCGTGTCTTTCTCCGAGGTGAACTTGGCCGAGTGGACTCCTATCACCACCAGCTCGTTGGGGTATTTCTGCTCCAGTTTCCGCAACTGCGGAAATATGTGCATGCAGTTGACTCAGCAGTAGGTCCAGAAGTCCAGGATCAGGACCTTGCCCCTCAGGTCCTTGAGGCTTAGGGGCCTGTCCACGTTGAGCCATTCAACGTCCTCGGGGAAATCCGGAGCGCTTATACTACCTACCAGGGTCTGCTGCGCCATATGTCCTATCTCCTTTGCTCTCGCCAGACCCGACATGACGGTATGCCTTGCGAAGGCTTAAGTGCGCTGTCGTGCGGGTCTGTACTTTCCAGTGGCTTTAGCCAGAGGGAACCTTGATGACCCACACCTGCGGCAGGTCTTCCATCAAGAGGCTCCAGTTGTCACCCTCGTCCTCGCTGTAGTACAGGTCGCCATCGGTAGTGCCGGCGTACAGTGCTGAATCGTTGTAGGGGTCGACTACCAGGCCCCGGACCATTCCGTGAAAGGTCTCCGGCAACCCGCCGTTGAGGGTCTGCCAGCTCTCTCCTCCGTTACGGCTTCGATATATCTGGGCCGCCGCTCCCTTGGGTCCACCGAAGGTGGGCGGAGCTCCCGCCGCCGACCCGATGAAGAGGACATCGGGATTGCCCCGCTGCAGAATAATGGGATGGGTATAATCGTTGGGCATCCCTTCTTGGGAGATCTCCCAGGTCCGCGCCCCGTCTCGAGATCGATAGAACCCCTCGCCGGTGGTGGAGTACATCACATTGGGATCGGTGGGGTGCGACAGGATGTAGTGGACGTCCTCATAGATACCCTCGCCGAACTCCTCCCAGGTGTCTCCATCGTCCCGGCTGCGTATCAATCCCCCGACCTCCACCCCGGCGAACACGGTGTGGGGCTCACCGGGAGCGAAGTCAAAGGTGCGAACGTGGGCGATGTTTGGCGGAGCTGGAAACGACCACTTGGAATAGCTGGGCAGCTCCTTGACGGAGGTCAGCTCCATCCAGGTGTCACCGCGGTCCCTGCTTCTAAACACGCCGGCCGGCTCGGTGCCGGCGAAGACGGTATCCGAGTCGTGGGGCGACACCGCCAGGCCCCGGATGTCCGCCTCCAGGGTGCGCTGCCACGGGCCCAGGGGATCATCCGCAACGTAGACGCCATCGCCTGTCACGCCGGCGAAGAGGCGTCCTCCCTCAGCAAGCTCCAGCTTCTGTACGAACTTGCCTTCCAGGGCCGCGCCGGCCCTGCTCCACTGGCCGTTGGCCTTCTCCAGCACCACCAGCCCGGAATCGGTCCCCAGGTACAGCTTCTTTCCCATTCCTACCCCTCCTCGTGTCGCTTATCCAGCCCTCCGCCGATTTAAGGGCCATTATAGTACCCTCAACTCAGATACTCTAGGGCGGCCCCACACATCACCTTCAGCCCCACCTTGAGGGCCTCTTCATCGAAATCGAAGCTGGCACTGTGGTGAGGGCCGAAGGGCTCGGGGCCCCTGCTGGCGCCTCCCACCACAAAGTAGCATCCCGGCACCTTCTGTTGAAAATACGCCATGTCGTCCCCGCCGGTGGTCGGCTCGTATTCCATCACCTCATCTTCACCCAGCAGCCTGATAGCGACCCTTCGAACCAGATCGGTGATGCCCGGATCGTTCATGACCACGGGGCTCTGGAAGATGTCTTCGAATTCGTAGGTTGCACCCATGGCCGAGGTGACCCCGGCCAGCACCTCCTCCATACGGTGGATCACCCTGTCCCGAGTCTTGTCGTCGAAGGCGCGGACTGTGCCCTTCATCTCCACCTCATCGGGGATTATATTGAAGGCGGTTCCCCCGCTTATGGTCGACACGGTCAGCACCGCCGACCGGAGGGCTCCCACGTTGCGGCTGACGATATGGTGCAGGGCATTGATGGCCTGGGCCGAGACCAGGATCGGGTCAATCAGGGCCTCTGGGTGGGCGGCGTGCCCTCCCCGGCCCCTGATGGTTATCTTGAACTCATCGACGCTGGCGAACATGGCCCCCGGCCTCACCCCCACCTTCCCGGCTTCCAGGGTGTTGATAATATGCAAGGCGATGGCGGCGTCGACCCTCGGGTCCTCGAGGACACCGTCGGATATCATTCCCTGTGCCCCGCCTGCCGTCTCCTCCGCGGGCTGGAACACGAATTTCACGTTGCCTTTCAGCGCCCGTCGATGTTGGGCCAGGACCGATGCCGCCATCGTAGCCACGGCTACGTGTCCATCGTGGCCTCAGGCATGCATCGCCCCGGGGTTCTGGGAGCTGAAGTCCAGGGCGCTGGACTCATCGATGGGCAGCGCGTCCATGTCGGCCCTTATGAGGAGGGTCTTGCCATCGCCTTCGCCCTTCAGGAGTCCCACCACCCCGGTTTTACTTAGCCCCGTCTTCACCTCCAGACCCAGGGCCCTTAGCCTATCGGCGACCAGGGAAGCCGTACGCACTTCTAGAAAGGCCAACTCTGGCCGCCGGTGAATGTCCCGCCGCAGCCGTATCATCTCCGGATAAGCTTCCTCGACGGCTCCATCCAGGTCTATAGACAAGTTTTCCCTCCCGTCGGGTATCTCGGACGAGGGCCTGATGGCGCAGGCCCGTTCTGCGAATCTAGCTCGATTGTAGCGCAAATCATGGATCTCGGGCCAAATCTGCACTTGACGTGCCAACCACCCCGAGTTATTATTTACATCCGGATCGGGTTCGAGTCGTTGCACCCCAAGGAGAAGAATATGCTGACTATCACCCCTCTTGCTCTCGAGAAGGTCAAGGATCTCATAACCGAACAGGATGAGGAAGGCGCCTCGCTGAGGATAATGATAGCAGGCATGGGTTGCGGCGGCCCTCAATACGTCATGTCCTTGGACAAAGACATTGCGGAAGAGGACATCACGGTGCAGAACGATGGGCTGACCATGGTGGTAGACCCCGAGAGCGCCCCAATGCTGGAGGGCTCCGAGATCGACTACATAGAGACCCTGGAGAGATCCGGGTTCACCGTGAACAACCCCAACTTCCAGGGCGGTGGCGGTGGTGGTTGCGGCGGTAACTGCTCCTGCGGCAAGGGGAACTAGGGCGCGTTACCAATATAGAAGAGATGTGATCGAAGGCCCGCCAAAAGGCGGGCCTTCTCTTTTATGATCTCGCGTCCGTCGGCAGTGGCCCGGACTCGGCGTCGGGGCGCTCCCAGTTTCAAGAGATTATTAAACGGCCTTCCTACCTCAATCGATTTCTGCCCCTTGACGCATACCTGCTTTGGTGGCATTATGGTTCCATAATAGTGCCAGTATAGAACCATATGGAGATAATTTCATGACTGTAAATCTCTCTATCAAGAAGGTGCCGGATGAGCTAGCCGAGAGGCTGCGGGAAAGGGCAAAGGGCAACCACCGCTCGATCCAAGGTGAGCTGATGTCGATCCTAGAGAACACCCTTGCACCCAGGAACCTGACTATGGAAGAAGCCCGTCGAATGGTAAAGGCGCTCGGACTTAAGGCCGGCGATGAGTCGACGGCCATAATCAGGGAACTACGAGATGCCCGCTAAGGTGGTCGACGCCTCGGTCATTGCTGCCATTGTCTTCGAGGAGCCGCGAGCAGGCGAGGCGGAGTTGTTGCTGAAAGAGACGGACCTCTTTGCTCCCACGTTGCTGGCCTACGAGCTCACTAACGTGGCGCTTAAGAAGGCCCGGTAGGACCTAAATCAGGCGGGTGCTATTGGGCGGGCGTTGCTGATAGCGCTGCGGTTAGCTATCCGATGGATAGAAGTGGCCCACGGGGCGGTTCTTCGCCTGGCACTAGATACTGGACTTACCACTTACGACGCCAGCTACCTGTACCTGGCCCGCTCCCTGGATATCCCCCTGGTCACCTTCGATGAGCGGCTTCGCGCAGCCCGCTAGGAGTGGTTTGCCGATATCTAAGGCCTAATCCTGGTACGCTTGTTTTTTACGTAGTCCACCAGGATGTACTCCCCCAGCCTCTCCGGTGTGGTGTAGAAGGCGCGGCCTTTGTTGATCCTGGTCATCTGCCCCACGAAGTCGATGAGATAGTAGCTGGTGTCCAGCATGAAGACGTTGATAGTTATGTCGTCCCGGGTGCACCGCTTCACCTCCTGAAGCGTGGCCCGGACGGTCTCGAGGCTAGGGGGCCACCAGAAGAAGGGCAGGCCATCCTCCATGTGGGCCGTAGGCTCACCGTCGGTGATCATGATGATCTGCTTGTTCTCACACTTACGCTTTGCCAGTAGCCGGCGAGCGAGCATCAGCGCGTGATGCATGTTCGTCCCCGGTGCGCTCTCGCTGGCCCCCACCTCGGGCAGGTCGTAGGGTTTGATCTCCTTGGCC
>JADFJI010000002.1 GCA_022566235.1 Chloroflexota bacterium | reverse complement strand
TGCTGTTGCATTAGGAGCAAATGTGATAGAAAAGCACTTTACTCTAAGCAATAAACTTCCCGGTCCTGATCATAAATTTGCACTCGAACCAAAAGAATTGAAATTAATGGTTTCCAAGATAAGAGATGTTGAGAAAAAAATTGACTTGGCTCGAACGCTTTTCATCGTTTCAAGCAAGTCAGGGAGTACGCTTGAGCCGAACATCTTCAAAGAATATTTCTTCGAACAAGTCCAAAAAGTCGTAGGGGCCGAAAACGCTGGGAGTCGGTTTGTTGCTATTACGGATCCGAAATCCCAGATGCAAGAGGTGGCCGGCATCGATATCATCTCAGACGGCGAGTGGAGGCGGAAATCATATGTAGGCATCATCGCCGACATCTGCTACGGGTTCCAGGTCTCCATCAGGGAGGTCGATGGAGAGCGTCAGACCTGGCACATAGTGACGGGGGAGCTGAAACCCAAGGACCCGGGCCTGCTGGCAAGAGAGGCCCGTTTTCTGAAGTCCGTCACCGACCGTCCCGTCAAGGTAGCCATGCCCTCTCCCTACGTGCTGGGGGAGCGGATGTGGCACCCCCGGCTATCCATCGAGGCCTATCCCGCCAAACGGGACTTTACCGAGGCACTGGTGCCGGTCCTTCGTGAGGAGCTGGTAGCCCTTCGGGACGAGGGCGTCGAGTTCGCTCAGATCGATGATCCTCACCTGTGCCTATTCGTAGACCCGCAGGTCCGATCCTCTTACGCCGATCCGGAAGGCGAGATATCCTACTGCGTCGATATGCTGAATCGCATGGTGGAGGGGTTGGATGGAATAAAGGTGGCCCTTCACCTCTGCCGGCGCAACAAGGGCCGGAGCGGCTGGTCGGGTGAGGGTGGCTACGGGCCTATCATGCCGGCCCTGCAGCGACTCAACCTGGATATGGTTATGCTGGAGTTCGCTATGCCCGCCGCCGGAGATAAGGCGATATTGGGGGAGTTGCCCCGGCACATGGACATCGGCCTGGGGTGCGTGGACTGCCGCAGCGCCCACATCGATACCCCCGGTGAGATAGTGGCCCGGGTCAAAGAGGCCCTGGAGTACGTAGCGCCCGAGCGATTGGTGCTTCACCCCGACTGCGGCTTCGCCCCGGGCAGCGCCGCCGACATTCCTCTGGACGAGGCCTATCTGAAGCTGTGCAACGAGGCGGCGGCCGCCCGGCTCCTGAGGGATGAATACGGCTAGGTCTTAGTAGCCGAGATCAGGGTAACGTTCGGTCGTGTGTCGTTGGGAGTCCCTCCTTCCAGTACTGGAAGAATGGCGGGGGTACTGTCCCGACAATTCGGGACCAGAGTTCTCTTTCCCACTTCCAGAAAAGGAAGGGGGATACAGGGGGATGGTTCGGTGCGTGGCAGATCACGAGTGCGTCCTCATCCCGACTTGTCGGGATATGACGCGGTTTTCCGCAGCCAGGTGCTAAACGGGGCTCGGGAAAAAGGCGACGGGGAGCGTGGGGCCGAGGGCCTGTGGATGGCCCGACAGGGCCGTGAAGAGGGCAAACAAAGACCCCGAAGCGTTCGGCCTATGGCCGTCCCGATGGACTAATTCAGGAGCTTCGGGGCCCGGTGCCTGCCGGGATTCCGTAAACGGAACCCAGAGCACGTCGATCATATGGAGCCGTCTACGTTGCAGACACCTCACAAGTCCGTTTATCTATTTCCATTGATCACCTCCTTTCTTAGTGTATCGATACTATACACCGACCTACCGCTCTGGGGCAAGAGCATGATGGTATCGGGGAACACCTCACCCCTGGAGTTGGCTACAGGATCCCCTCACTTTGACGGGCGTGGAGGAAGATCCATGTCTACAACTGATTTGGCTCTGTTGAGATCACTCGGATGGTAGTTGCCATTCCCGACTTGTCTCGATACTCGGGACTTGTCGGGATTGGCTGGGGGTTATGGGGCCCGTGCCCCCAAGAAACTTTAATTTCCCCCTCTCCCTTACCAAGCCTGTCCTGAGCTTGTCCCGATACTCGGGACTTGCCGAAGGAGGGTGAGTGTTGCTGGAAGCGCCTTTAGGGGTAGTAGAGCTTTTGGGCCGCTTTTGTAAGCTCTCTTCGAAAATCTGGATGGGATATGGCTATCAGGTCTCGGGCCCGCTCCCTTATCGACTTGCCCAGTAATCGGGCTACACCATATTCGGTGATAATTATGTCGGCGAAGGTGCGAGGTATGGTGATGGCTGTGCCTTCTTCATGCTGGGCTACTATTCTGGACACAGTTCCATTGGCCGCTGTGGATCGAAGGAGGGTAATTGCCTTGCCGCCCTTGGAGAGCACGGCGCCCATGTGCAGCTCCGGTTGCCCCCCCGTGCCGTTCCAGAGCCTGCCTCTGATGGTCTCCGAGGTGATCTGCCCCGACAGGTCTATAGAGACGGCGTTGTTAATAGCGACGTAGTTATCGTGGGAGGCCACCATCCTTATATCTACCACATAGTCGGAGTCGTGGAGCTCGATGAGGGGATTCTCCGCGGCGTACTCCATCTCATCAGCGCTGCTGCCGTTCAATCCGGTGAACACTGCTATGCCACGATTAACGGTCTTGCGGCTGCCATTGATCACCCTGGCCCTGATCAGGTCTACCACACCATAGGCCGCCATTTCAGAATGCCACCCCAGGTCCACCTTGTCATCGAAGACGCCTAATCGCGGCAGGTAGCCGCTGGGGCTTCCTATCCCAATCTGCAGAGTATCGCCGTTGCTAATAATTTTGGATACGTACCCCGCGATGCTTTTCACCTCCCCGGACGGCTCGTCGAGGCCACGCCGTCTGACCAGCTCCCGCACCACTTCCAGGCTCGCCTCGCACAGGCTGGGCAGGGTCTGTTGCCTCTCCGTGGGCGACGCAAAGGAAGCCACCTTGTCCAGCAGGGCGCGAATCTCGAGGTCTTGGACCTGCTCGATAAGTCGCCTGCTTTCCTCGATGGAGAGTCCAGGGGTAGTGTGTTCTACGAAGCGATCGATGTCCGAGACGTGGATGTAGTTGGTGCCGTAGGTCCTGATCAGGCTGGCATCGACCTGTGCTAATACATTCCTGGCTGTGTGGGCCATCCGGCGCCTGTCCCAAACGCCGTATCCGAAGCTGCAGAAGCCGTGCTCATCCGGGGCCGAGACCACCGTAAGCAGCACATCTATTTTCTGACCCGGGTCCCGGGCCTCGTCGTAGACTTTGAACTGGTGGGAGAAGCCCATCGGGTAGTAGTCGATCAGATGTTGATAGTAGGCGGGCCGGCTGACGCCCCCCAGATAGCTCACTACGATCACTTGAAAAGAGTCGTCCCAACCGGGCTGGAGCCAGCCGGGGTCGAAAGTGGGGGCCTGGCAGAGGATGCGTACCCCATTTAGCTCTTCTTTTCTGCCCGCGAGCGCCTCTATCAGCAGGTCGGGGCCCGGGGTGGCCAGGCCTATGGCCACGGTGTCCCCGGAATTCACCCTTTTGACCGCTTCCTCGGCTGATACAGTGTTCTTGTTGTAGTGTTCTCTCCAGTCCATATCGCGTGCTTCCACTTAACCCGTATCCCACCTACCAATCGCATTATATAGGAACGGGAACGCCCTAGAGGCCGCCCTTCAAACAGAGAGTTTCCAATCCCGACAAGGCGGGATTGGCTGGGGGTGAGGGTTCTTTAATCAGCTTCGAGAAAGAGCAAGATACCCCGTTCAACCTCCTTGCCCTGGTCTGGAGAGAGGGCTATCATCTTGTCCCGATAGATGAGGAACCATATCCAGGCAGAGACTGTTACACGCATCCTTGCAGAGGAAGGAAATAGGAATGAGCGGGCCCCTTGATGGAATAAGGGTCATAGAGCTGGCCACGTGGCATAACGGCGCCGCCGCCGGATACCTGCTGGGTGACCTGGGTGCAGACGTGATAAAAATCGAGCAGCCGGGCGTCGGCGATCCCACCCGGGGCCTTAAACAGGCCTTCGGCCACAGCTTACAGCTCCCGGGTAACCGGGCCCTCTGGTTCGATATGGTCAACCGGAGCAAGAGAAGCATCACCCTGGACCTGAAGTGTGAACAGGGAAGGGAGGTGCTCCACCGGCTGGTCGGAAAAGCCGATGTATTCTTCACTAACTTCACGTCTGACGTGGTGGAAAGGCTGGGAGCCGATTACGAGAGCCTCTCGGCCCATAACCCCAGGTTGATCTGGGCCATCAACACGGGCGTCGGGACCAAGGGCCCCCAGCCCAACACGCGCACCTTCGATTCGTCGATCCAGGCCCGTACAGGGTACATGTTCCGCATGGGAAACGCCGAGTCCGGCGACCCCCTTCTGGTCGGTGGCGGTACCTTCGACCAGATAGGCGCCACCATGCTGGTGTACGGGATAATGGCCGCGCTCATCGCCAGAGAGCGGCAGGGAATAGGCCAGGCTATCGAGACCTCGATGCTGGGCAGCTCTATTCATCTCCAGCACGACAATCTCCATCTGTACCTCTGGAAGAAGGACGCCACCTTCGGCACTTCCAGCGTTTCCGCCAGGGACCCGTTTATCAATTGGTATAGGTGTTCTGATGGTAGATGGATCATGCTAACCGAACCCCACCCCGATAGGGTCTGGAAGGAGTTTTGCCGCGTCCTGGGCCTGGTCGATATAGAGAACGATCCCCGGTTCACCACCCTGGATGCCCGTTTGCGGCACGGCCGGATTCTGGCCTCCTTAGTAGAGGAGGCCTTTGCCCGGAGGACCCGGGACCAGTGGATACGGTTGTTTGACGAACAACAGGTTGGATTCATCTACTCAGCGGTCAACACCGTGGCCGAGGTGGCCGAAGACCCTCAGGCCCTGGCCAACGATTACATAGTGCCCATGGAGCACCCGACCCTGGGCTCTACCTGGACCACCGGGGTGCCGGTTAAGTTTTCCAAGACTCCGAGCGTTGTGGGGTCCCCGGCCCCGGAATGCGGCCAGCACACCGAGGAGGTGTTGCAGGAGGTCGCAGGGTACAGCTGGCGGGAGATCACCAGGTTGAAAGAAGACGGCGTCATTTGACCCAATCAAAGTCCCATGCAACGGCCTGGGGTGCAGTGATAACGATGGCTGAGGAGGTGTCCGGTGATGAAAGAATTTCGTCTCGAAGGTAAGACGGCGCTGGTCACGGGTGGCGGCAGGGGAATCGGCAAGGTCCTGGCCCTGGTCTTGGCGGAAGCGGGAGCCGACGTCGCGGTGGCCGCCCGGACCTATTCGGAGGTACAGGCCGTCGCCAGCGACATCGAGGCTCTCGGCAGGCGCTCCGTGGCCATACAGGCCGACATCACCGATTCTCAGCAGGCGGAGGAGATGGTGTCCAAGGCCACCGAGTACCTGGGGCGGGTAGACGTTCTGGTGAACAATGCCGGCGCGACCATCGGCGCATCGTCTGTCGTATCCCTGGAAAACCTTTCGGAGGCCGACTCCAAGCGGGTCGATAACCGGGGCATGGGAGACGATAGCTGGGACCTGGTTCTACAGACCAATCTGTCCAGCGTCTTCTTCTGCTGCAGGGCCGTCGCACCCCAGATGCTGAAGCGCCGCAGCGGCAAGGTAATCAACGTCTCCTCCGTGACGGGAATCTACGCCGAGCCTTACTATACGGCCTACGATAGCAGCAAGGCCGGGCTGAACATGCTGACCAAGTGTCTCGCCCTGGAGTGGGGGCCTTATAACGTAAACGTCAACGGCATAGGCCCGGGGTGGTTCATCACCGAGATGACCCGAAGTCGGTTCCAGGACCCTGAGATATATAAAGATCGGGTGAAGAGCATCCCCCTGGGCCGGCTGACCGACATCCGGGACCTGGGCCTGCTGGCGGTATACCTGGCAAGCCCGGCTTCCGATTGGATGACCGGACAGGTCATCTATCTGGACGGTGGGCAGTCGGCCATACACCTGTAGGCGAAATGGTTACATAGGAGGAACCGAGATGGGAAAGATCGTTGTCCTCTGTCTTCTTGTCGGCGCTATCATGTCGATAGGCGCTTGTGCTGTTTCCACAACGCGGGATTCCTATGGCCTTTACCAAACTCCGTCGCCACTGTACGTTGATTGGAATGCCGGCACCTTGGCAGTCCTCTCTATAGGCCTCGCCTTGATGGTTATCCCCTTAAGCTATTATTTCCTTAGAGGCAGGGAGTTGTAAATTATTAGAGAGGCAGCGGGTTATATCGATCAGGAGAAAGCGAAACAGGCAGGCTATTTTTATGGCCGTGCTCGCATGGCATCAATGAATAGGGAGATGGACAGTTGCTTGAGGGACTTGAAAAAAGCGATAGACTTAGATCCCTCGTGCGCAGGTAAGGCTTCGGAGGACGAGGCCCTGGAGTGGGCCAGAAACGATCCGCTGGTCAGAAAGATTCTGGGCTTACCGTCTGACGCAAGGCCGGTGGTGGAAATTCGTTGCCCCAAATGCGGTCATACCTTTGACCCAAGATTACTTCAATGTCCCCACTGTGCCAACAAAAGCAAAGGAGGCAAAGGATGTCTCATCTTTATTATCTGTGCCATTATCTTTGTCCTCGTCACCGTCATAGCGTTTTTGTGGTTATTACAGGGCGTTTTTACTGGCCTTGGTCCCGACCCTGGTATCGACCCTGGTCCTTTTATTCCCCCTAATAATGGGAGTTTGCCTATGTAGCCTTTCATAGGAGCTAGGCCCATGAGTTTCCACGTCATGCCAATAGACGCTTTTCGGCCAGGGCGGTAAGGAGATAGAAATGATCACCAAGCTGGACCATATAGGCGTAATGGCCCACTCCTGGGAAGAGGCCAGTTCCAACTTCACCGGCATCCTGGGATTCCCTATAGACGAGTCCCGTTCCCCCTTGCCAGAAGGCAGCTACATGGCGGCGGAAAACGTTCGCATCTACTTCTTTCGCATCGGTGATGGCGAGACGTTAGTCGAGGTGCTAATACCTTTGGATAAGAAGTCGGGCACGGCCAAACTGCTGGCTCGCCGGGGCCCGGGCCTGCATCACATGGGTTACGCCTCAGACAACTGGCAGGAGGACGCCCGGCGTCTCCGGGCCCTGGGCTTGAAGCAGATTGACCTCACCCACGGCAAACCCGAGCTGGTGGGACAACCCCAGGGAGCCGCTTTTTTCCACCCGAAGAGCGCCATGGGCATCCTCACCGAGCTGGTGCCCCATATCCGCAACCCGTGGGGTGCGCTGTCCCCTTCGGGCGCCCCTCTTCGGGTAGAGTAGCGTGGTAAGGCCGCTCCACTTCGACCACGACTCCGCATTCGAAACGGCGCACGAGGATCGCTCCGGAGAATGTCAGAGCTCCCTGTACTCTTCAGAATCTTGCAAAACCCGCAAAAATAGAAATGACCCGCTTCATACGGAAAGGCCTATCTTAGTTCACACCCCACTCAATGGCGTTACGTAGGAGCTGCACGTAGGCGTCCGTCTCCCAGGGCCCCCGAAACGTCAACGGTATATCAACACCAATGTTGACATTGTGATCTACCGCCAGCTGGTTTCTGCTGGCCGGGGAATGACAGTGGCCGAGAGCGATGTACGTCACTCCGCCCTTACCCATTTCACGGGTGTACCCGAGGACCCGGGTCTTGCCGTCCGGCTGCAGTGCGGTGTCCTCTTCATAGTCGAATCCGTAGCCGGATTTGTCGGGGCCCAGCTTCGAGGTTAGGAGGATCTGGGTGTCGGAGGGGTGCTGAATCTCCACCATATACGGCTCGTCCGTTACCTCGAAGGATTCAGGGAGGTCCTTTGTCAGCGCATCGCTGCCATCAGCTATATCTACTCGGAACTTACGCATCGGTGGATGGCTTATGAAGAATCCACCCAGGGTGTCGTGGTGGCTGGTCTTCACCATGCGCCGATTCTTACTCCACTCAACCCTCTTTGCCTTTCCACCGCTGGAACCGTGCAATCCCAGCCAGCGCCCACCATCGGCGAGCCACTGCCTCACGAACTCGTTCTGTTCGTCGTTGAGGAACGGACCTGCAACGTAAGTGATCATCAGTTTGCTCAGTGGCAGCCACTTCTGAACGTCGGTGAAATCGTTTCCCACCGTGGCCAACAAACCCTGCTCTCTGAGAAGCTCGAGCAGCCTGAGACGGGCGTAGTCCATATCGTGCCCGGCCAGTGACCCGGGTGGAAAACCACCGGTAATAACGTGAACGCAGCTAGGTCCGCTTGGGTTCATCGGGTACTCCTCCCTCTAACTACCATCGCCTCAGTCAGCGAGTCATACTAACATCTAATTTTCAGGCCTGTCCAGGACGGTATCCAAGGGATGAGTGTGTGCCTGGAGGAGCTTTCAGATCTGTACGAAGAGTCTGTCGTGTACCCGGAATCGACTATCTCTGGGAACCATGTCTCGGGCGATGGTGTACGAAGGAGGTGACATAAGGCCAGGATAGTCAAGCGCCGTGCCATAGGGCAAGGGAGCGAGAATAAAAGACCTCGGGCCAGTGGCTTGGGATTGAGTACCAGCCAAGCCAAGCCAAACCACACCCTACCCCCCTTCCCTGGGCCCCTAACGACTTACCCAAAACATAGTCACAACCGCTCCAACGAAAACGCTTCCCAAGTCCTGAAGACTACTATAGGCGGACTTTGGGAGATGCTGGTCAGTGCTATTTGGATATGCAGTTTATCTATTACCCAGTTGCCGATGTTGGAGCGAGATTGTACAGGGCCATGGCGTTATCTCCCATCACCTTTCGCAACTCTTCCTCAGGCAACGACTTTAGGGTCTTCTTTAGCTTTGCAACCGTGCCCATTTCGGCATCGGAATGAGGATAGTCCGACGCCCAAAGAAACCGGTCGGCCCCCAACAGGTCTATCATGGTCGCGCCTATCTTCTCCCCAGGCTCCATGGAAATCCAGCACTGACGCTGGAAATACTCGCTGGGGCGCATTGTCATGGAAGTCTGGGACCCGTACCGCTCGAAGTACTCATCCATCCGCTCCAGCCAGAAGGCAAGCCAGCCACAGCCCGCCTCCAGTGCGATGACCTGAAGACGGGGAAACCGGTTGAACATCCCGCCCTGGAAGAAGGAGGTCATGGTCTGGACCACGAACTCACCGCTCAGCACGAACCACCACCACCAGGAGGCCTCCCATGGGTGGGGGTAGAAGGCATCGCCGCCGAACCTGTTCCCGCCCCCATGGACGTGGATGCCTATAGGCAACCCTAGTCCCTCGGCCTCGGCCCATACCGGATCGTAGTGGGTTTCTCCTAAGGGCACACCGTTCCTGGGGGGATATGCCAGCACCATCAGGCCCTTGGCCCCCTTCTCCGCCGATCTCTTTATCTCCCTGACGGCCTCCTCGACGTCCATAAGAGAGATATGGGAAACGGGGACCAGGCGGCCTGGATCGTGGCGGCAGAAATCAACGAGCCAGTCGTTGTAGACCCGGCAATGGGCTGCCACCAACCCCGGGTCGTCGCAGGAGCTCTCCCAGTCCAGGCCCAGGGAGGGGTAGAGAACGGCGATGTCGATTCCCTCCTGGTCCATGACCTTCAGGCGTTCGGCGGGGTCCGAGGCCCCGGGCGGTGTGGCCTCGAGATAGGTGATCTCACCACTGAGATACCGCTCTAAGGGCTGGTCCACCGCCCCGTAGATTGCCAGGGTGCCGGGAGGCCGGGTATGGTCGAGGGGCTGCCCGTTCATGAAGGCGTGCTCTATCCCCTTGTCATCCTTTACCAGCCGGTATGCCCGGGCCCTGTACTCCGGTTCCAGGTTCTTCTCGAACAGATCGGGCGGCTCCAGAATGTGGCCGTCCGCATCTACTGCCGTGTAGTCTGTCATCTTTCCTCCTGTGTGAATGGGTGGAACAAAGTCTCGTTATCTGTCGGCTTTCTAACGGCCTATTGGCGCTTCACTCATAGTACTAGGCCCTGATCCCCGATGCCCAGATGTAGCCGCCGGGCTTGGTCGCTATCACATCCCGCCAGCATCCGAGCGAATCCTCGCTGTGTGCTGACCCTTCTTGATATCCACATCTGCTATCGTCCGACTGTTATCCGGTCTCTGTACAGGTCTATCGAGTTGTCCCACAAGATCTTCCGTTTAGCCTCCTCCGGGATGGGCTGCTCCAACAGCTTATCGACCGCTCCCGGGAAGGGGGCGTCGGGGTGGGGGTAGTCCGTGTTGAAGATTATGTTGGCGCCCTCGAGATATTCGACCGCCAGTGACAGAGTGCCTTCGTCGGCGTCGCAGGATACTGAGCACTGACGTAAGAAATATTCGCTGGGCTTCAAGGACACCGAGCCACCTTGCATGAATCGGGCCTGCCGACCGGTGCCGTGGTCGTCCAGACGGGCCAGCCAATAGGGCACCCAGCCGGCATTGGCTTCGTAGAACCCACATCGGAGGTCAGGAAAACGCTCAAGGACGTTACCGAAGATCAGGTCGGCCAAGGACAACATGAGGTCTACGGGGAAGGAGATGGCATGGGCTACCACCTTCATCTCTCCCTGGTACTGACTGAACAGAGAATATTGGGAGCCTCCACCGTGGAAGGCGGCAGGCAAGCCTTGGCTCTCCAGCAGCTGCCACATACCATCGAATTTCTCGTCGCACCACATTTGACCCTCTGCCAGGTCTATGAACCCCGCGAGAGTTACCGCCGCTACTGCCGGATTGGAAGCGATGCGCTCTACCTCTCGCATGGCTTCAACAGGGTTCCTCGGGCTAGCCTGCGCCACGAACATGACCCTACCTGCAGACCCGTGACAAAAGTCGATGGCCCAGTCGTTGTAAGCTCGCACCAGGGCCGCCTGGAGATGGACGTCCTTGACAGAGTTAGACGTGGCCAAGGCCCCGTTGGTGGGGAAGCAGACCTGAACATCTACACCTTCCTCGTCCATGTGCTGCAAGCGGCTGGGAAGGCTCCACCAGCTACGATACGCCTCACCATAGCGCTCTTCCACATCGGCGTAGGTCTCCTCTACAAACATGGTCTCGCGACCCTCGGGGAATATTTCGCAGGGGGCGTAGTTGAATTCAGTCTTGCCCACGTGCCCGCTGACCTTGGGGATCCTCTCAATGAAGGCGGCCTCGGTGTAGTTCTCCCACATATCCATGGGCTCTTGCATGTGGCCGTCGCCGTCGATAACTTTGAATCCGTTTTTCATGTTACGCCTCCGGAGCTGCTGCTCGACCTAACTTTACCTAGTCGAATTCTACTATATCTTCCAGGAGAAAGCTCAGGGCTGCCCCCTTGACTCCGATACTCCCATGCGGATCACAGAAACCATCACCCTAATAACAGGTATATGATAGGATGCCTGTCGGTGAGACCACAGGGATTTCATTATTGCAGCTATGCTTGATGAGGCCTTATAAAACACCTGTCAAGAGACTAAATTTGTCGTAGATTCATTGCCGACGATGAGCCCGCCCTCGTAGCACAGTTGGGCGAGACCTTAGGATTAGTAATAGAGACCAGCGATCGGTTCTACGACTTAACGGAATCCGATTTTCCTGGCAGTGAAGATTCTCTAATAAATACGATGAACGGCCCCGTCTGCATCGATGGAGCGAACCCCGAGAACACGGTCAAGATCGATATCCTGGACATTACCCCCTCGTCAGAAGAGGCGTATGTTATTGCCATGCCAGGATAGGTTGAGATATTCCAAAGAGGTGAACGGATGGCTGGATGAAATCAGAGAGAGGTGGTCCTAAAACTATCCACAAGGAGGATCAATGAGAGCGATAGACTCATTACAATCCAGGTTGAAGGCTGGAGAGGTCATCATCATGGACGGAGGCACGGGCTCAGAGCTACATCGCAGGGGCCTGCCCGTAAGCGATAAGATCTGGTCAGGGGAGGCGCTGTTTTCCCAACCGGACGCGATTCGTGAAATTCATGAGGACTATATTAAGGCCGGGGCCGAGATCGTTATCACCAACACCTTCTCTACGGGTCGACATATATTGGAAGTAGCGGGACTGGGCGACCGGACCGTCGAAATAATCAAGCTGGGTGTAAAGCTGGCCCGGGAGGCGCGGGACAAGGCGGCCACGGGCAAACCGGTGATCATAGCGGGCTCCATGTCCGGTTATAGTCCTTTGCTAGACCCGACTGTGACTCCATCATATGAGGCCGCTCTAACTGACTATCGGGAGCAGTCTAAGGCCCTGGCAGAAGGTGGCGTCGACTTGATTGTAGTAGAAATGCTGATA
Source organism: Chloroflexota bacterium (assembly GCA_022566235.1). Taxonomy (GTDB): domain Bacteria; phylum Chloroflexota; class Dehalococcoidia; order Plut-88900; family Plut-88900; genus JACZVB01. The sequence continues at coordinate 9,051 of JADFJI010000002.1, read as the reverse complement.
CGTACCCTCGATGCCCGGGCCGCTGCGGAGGCGGCGGCGGAAACCGGGCTTCCCGTTTGGATAGGCTACTCGGTAGTCGAGGACAAGGGCAAGCTATACCTGGGGCTACGCCGGAAGCACATCAATGAGAGCATCCGGTATGCGGTGGAAGCGGTATCGTCTGCTGGGGTCTCGGCCTTCTTCATCATGCACTCGTCTTTAGAGATCACCGCCCCTGGGCTCAGGGAGTTAAGGCAGTGCACCGACGTTCCTATCGGCGCCTATGCCCACACAATAAGCCATTACCTCGGGCCTCTGCCTCGAGATATGGCCTGGAGGGACCTGTCCCCCGAAGGTTACCTGGGATATGCTCGGGGATGGGTGAGAGATGGGGGCCAGATCATCGGGGGTTGCTGCGGCACTACCCCCGAGCACATCCGTGCCTTGAAGACGGGCCTTCCGGATAGAATCGAAGCGTGACGATGGACAAGTTGGGCGGGGCTATCCCCGTTTGGATCATCTTCACCCTCCTAGGGTACCCTCTAATGGTCTATGTATTCTAAGCCATCCTCGAAAGCGGCTATCACCGGAACGGCTTCTTTTTGATGCGGGGAAGGTCGACCTTCGAGTCGGCCACGGTTCCCTATCGATCAGCGTTACGTGAGCTTGTGAAAAAATCGGTGCTCGGGACCGGAAGCGTCCGGTTTCTAGGAGCCGGCCTCCCCACGGGCTAACGCAGCTAGAATAACCGTCACCAGCCGCCGTGCAGACTCCGGACTAAGCTCCACTGCTACCCTCGCACCCAGCCCTTCCGATTCGTTCACGAAATCAATGTTCAGTGCGTGTTCAAGAGGGGCGTGAAACGGGTGGTCGTATGAGACGTTGACCTGGCGTAGCGGGAACCAACCCTTAGGGCCTTTGCCGCATCCTGCAATCTCAGACTTTTCGACTATCATAGTGCACATTACGTTGCCTTCCTCTTCGGGTCTAGCGCCCTGGCCTCTAGTCCGGTCCATCCAGGTATCTTCCAAAAAAGGTGAATATCTTGCTCCAGCCGTCTACCGCTTGTTCCTGGCGATAAGCCGGCCTGTGGTAATAGAAAAACCCATGGCCAGCGTTAGGGTACATGTGGAATTCGTACTTTTTATTATGCTTTTCGAGTTCCTTTTCATGCACCGACACCTGTTCAGGGGTTGGGCTCTGATCTTCCTCGCCAAAGAGGCCGAGGAGCGGACAGGATAGGCCTTGTGTAAAGTCGATTGGGGCTACGGGTTGCCTGGTAGTAAGTTGATCTTTGGACATCACGACCTGTCCGCCCCAACACTCTACAGCAGCATCGAATCCTTCTACCTGGCAAACAGTAAGAAAGGCTTGCCGTCCTCCAGAGCAGGTCCCGAATACACCTATCTTCCCGTTGATGTACAAAAGGGACCGTAGATATCGCATTCCTCCCTCTATGTCACCGACGGCCTGGTCATCGGGTACGCCGCCATCGGCCCGGACCTTCGCCGCAACGTCCTCCGGGGTTCCGTGTCCTTCTCGGGAGTAAAGGTTGGGAGAGATCGATGCGTAACCGTGATGAGCAAATCTCCGGGTGGCCTCCCTGTACCACTCATCCCATCCGGGTAAATGATGGATTAGCACGACGCCTGGGAAAGGTCCGCCTCCCAGGGGCCTGGCATAGTAGGCGTTGATCGTGTCCCCGCCATGACCTTGAATAGTAATCGTCTCCGCCAGCATCCCTTCGTACATGTTCGTTTCATACATGAAGGACTCCTTTTCCATGATTGTTACTACAATGTTTATTGCGTAAAGTCGTACATGTCAAGTGCTGGGGTGGCAGATGGGTAGGCTCTGCCGTCAGGGCGAAGGTCGCAGGACCGGTCGGCGGTACGTACTGCCCAGGTTCTCTATGATCTTGTTGATTACCGTGACTTGCTGCTCCTGGTTATTTGGGAAACTCAGTTTGGCTCCCCTGCGCAAGGGAAATGTACAAACGTTTATGCTCTTCAATTGTTTCATGAGCTTCCCTGGAGAGGCCTGACTTTTAGGCCAAGCCCTGGCAAAAACATCAAGGTGATTCAAGGCAGTAGCACCGATTCTAAATAGCACCTCGTCTGAGTTCACCGTAGGCTCGGGCAGGTCCCCACAGATCAGCACGTCAATGTCGCCCGGCTGCTTAGTGTAAGTCGCCTTCATTTATAGCAAGCCTTTCCTGAGACGGGATCAGCTATCTCCCCAACGGGCGCTTCCCCCTCCGCCGCATCCACCCATTCACCCCGGATCGTTATACCGACCCCTCGCATTTCTCGGTTTGGGCCAGTCAGGAAACGGCCTTCCCATCTTTAGCTAGATTTCTTTGGCTTCTTCTCCCGGGGCCGGGCTGAATAGTCGCCGAACGGGCCATTCATCCACTGCAAGGCCGCCTTGAGGCCCTCTTTCTCGGATATCTCCATGAACTGGTGGCCGGCCTCCGAATGAGAGGTGATAACCACTGTGTCCGTAGCCAGATGCTGCGCCACGCCGTGTCCCATCATCGCCATGATGTTGTTGATCAGTGATTTATGGGGTATCAAAAACTCCAAGGGTACGTTGGAGATCCTCCGGGCCAGAGTTCGGACTTCCTCATCCAGAGCATCTGCTGGAACTGCCTTCCAGACGAGGCCTATTCGCTCTGCCGTCGTTCCGTCCAACGGGTCCCCGGTCATCATCAACTGCTTGGCCCACTGAGGCCCGACCAGGTAGGTCCACATGTGGGTTGGGACGGACCCCAGGCCTCGGACATCGGGCAGGCCGAAAACGGCATCCTGGGCGCAGACGACAATGTCACAGGAGAGGGCAAGGTCGGTCCCTCCGGCGAGGCAGTATCCGTGGACCTGCGCCAGTAACGGCTTGGCCAGGTTCCAGAGCTTATAACACTGGCCTGACATCCGCCGATACAAGAGTAGCTTGCTGGTCAGAGTCTGCTTCCCTTTTTTTCTATAATCCCCAGGCCCGACATCGTAGCCCGCCGAGAATGCCCGCCCCGCTCCTTTCAGGATTACTACACGCACGTCATCATCCGCCTCCGCCTCCTCTGCTGCCGCCACAATCTCCCCGACGAGCTCTATGCTGAGTGCATTCAGTTTATCCGGCCGGTTCATAGTTATGGTTGCGATATGGTCGTCCTTGTCGTACAAGATATTTTGGTATGGCAATATACCTCTCCTTTTATCCTCTCAGTTCCACTGGTAGCTGAGGCCGGTTTCGACTCCATCCCTGTTGCATTCAGAATCTCCCATTCTAGCCGATATTCGAGCGCATTCTACTATGTCGGCATCAGCTGTCAAACCTTCATTTTCCGGTATAGCAAACTCAAAGAAAACCGCGGCGCTGGAATGGAACATGTAAATTGCCCGCGAGGCCAGCGCCTTAGATCTCCTGGACTGAGACCGAGGCCAGGCCTCGCCCGAGGGCGTTGGATCAGACTATCGGAGACTTTTACGGTTTTTCTGCTAGCTAGACGGCCAGCCTATTTTATAGAAAGGAAGTTAAAAACCATCGCTTGAAGGAGGGCGACGTTGAGGGTGTGACTCCCTTATGAATGGCATGACAGGAATGAGGATAGCAAAAATAGCGGCTAGCATCAGAACCCCCGGTCCGAGGGAGTCCGTCGCATCCCGCAAAAGCCCCATTATTAGGGGGCCGGTAAATCCGCCAACCTCTGCTGCGGAAAAGAAGAGACCGGCGGCCACTCCCATTCGGACAGCGCCTACCCCGGGTGTCTCCATCAACATTAGCATCGTCAGTGGCAATATTGGCTGTGTGAATAGGTTTAACGATATTAAGCTGAAGATCAATGGAGGACCATTCAGGTAAACCAGCCCGAGAACGGCGATAGTGCCGATGATTAGAAGCCCCATGCCGGCATACCCACGGTATCCGTGCTTGACCAGGCCTGGTATGACCAGAATGCCCAGGGTGCTGAATGCAGTCGCAGCAGCCGTCCACCAGCCCGCCTGGGTTAAGGTCATCCCCTTTTCCTCGAGCAGAGACGGGACCCAACTCATCAGCCCCGAACTCACGAAGAAGTACCCCATCGCTACAATCATGATCAATCGAACATTCCTGAGCCGAAACAAGGAAGTGAAAACTGAGCGAGAAGAGGTGTCTTCCAGGGCCAGGGGGCTATGTATTTGTTCGGGCATCGAATCATGGTCCCGAGCGAGGACCCACCAGGCAACGGCTACAACTGCAACGAAAACACCGTATACTAACGATATCCCCCGCCATGACCCCGTCATTGGCACGACTAGACTGTTAGCTGTGGCGAGGGCGAACGCCGTTCCTGCTCCAGGGGCCGTTGCATATATTCCGATAGCGAGGCCGCGTTCTCGACCAGAGAACCATACGGATACCAGCTTGGGCGCCCCGACAGAGATTATCGGCCCGCCAAATCCGAATGCCCCAACTGCGAGGGTGAGGGTGACGAAGTCTACTGCGAGGCCCCTTACGACAAGGGACAGCAAAATGACAGATATACCTAAACCCAAAGACTTGTAAATGCCGAATCTGTCTACCAAAACGCCCATAGGTGGAGCAATGAACACATATACGAAGTGCCAGCTTCCATGGACCAACCCCATTTGGCCGGACGTCATGTTCAAGTCTGCTAGAATCGGACTCACCAGCGGTGCGATGGAGCCAATAGTCATCCCAAAGGAGAAATAGAGGAACCACAGCAGGACCAGCATCAACCAGCGCGTCGAACTCTTGTCGGGGGAGATGAGAGATGTTGTCTCGGTCTTTATCACAACGACTCCTGAGTTGGCTTCTCTGAGTATACAGGGCGTCAAAACCTCAGCACCAAACCTGAGGGCCTGGCCAGCGGAGAAGGGACTCCGGCATATGCCTCCAGCAAGCATGGGGTTGCTCGACTGACTAAGACCGCCGTCATCGAATACTACGAGTTGGACATACGAGTCATCGCGGTGCGACCCGGCGCTATCAATAACCCCATGATGGACCGGCCCCTGGCGCTAGACCCGAAGGCGAGGCGAAGGACGGTTATGAAAATCTCCAGTGGGGGAGATGGCGGGTCCCCGGGAAGTCGTAGAGGCCGCGAAAAGGCTGTTTCCCGCGTCGGAGTCCTGTGTAACCGTGCTGGCTATGCCAGTGGATGGTGGACGCTCTCAGGCCTGCGCGTTGATTCTCAAGCAGTCGATGGTTTAGAGGCCTTGAAGTAGATTTGGAGACCTTAAAGTAAAGGAGGATTGTATATGGCAGGTACACAGCCGGTGGGTGTGATCGGTCAGATAGGGATAGACGTCAACGATATGGGCCGGGCGATCAAGTTCTGGACGGAGCTTCTGGGCCTGGAGGTAGGAGGTCAGGAGGATGCCTACACCCATTTTAAGAAGCAGAATGATGGCCCGAGGCTCTATCTCCAGAAGGTGCCGGAGAAGAAAACGGCCAAGACCCGATTGCATCTGGACATCGCCGTGGAGGACATGGATGCGGCGGTAGCACGGGGAGTGGAGCTGGGAGCGAAGAAGATTCAGGCTTTTGACCACGGGGACTTCGGTTGGACGATCATGGAGGACCCCGATGGAAACGAATTCTGCTTCACCTTTGGGGAGTAACTAATTTCCCACACCACAAGCAACTGCAGCCCACGAATACTGCTTGTATGTCCACATGCGACACCCGATGCCTGAGATTGAATCCTGTCCTAACCATACACTACGTAACGAGACGGGAGGCGCAATCGTAAGGTAGATCACATCCGTCTTGTTCTGCAGTTTGAAAATGGCTACACTCGGATGCTTAATGAGATCGGTGAGCAGGCATGATTCATAAATAAGCGACGTTGTTGGAGGAGAGGATGACACTATGCCTCTAAAGATTTCGGTTACCGAGCTGAAGAAGTTAGTTGATCAGCAGGCCTCAATGGCGTTGATGGACGTCAGAGAACGAGGGGAGTATTACAACGCCCATATACCTAATTCCCACACCGTTCCCAGGCCCCAGTTGGAACGCCGAATGCCGGCTCTCGTGACCTTCAGGGGAACGCTTATCATTGTTTACGATGATGATGAGCGCCGCGCCTCCTTGGCCGCAGCCACCCTCAAGTTAATGGGCTACGACAATGTTTCGGTGCTGGAAGGCGGTATCAACCGGTGGGCCTCAGAGGGCCAACCTACCGAGTGGGGCACCTACGTGCAGCGAAGAGACTTCGGGGCCAGGGTCCGGGTGGAGCAAAAAGTGCCTGAGATGGATGCGAAGGAGCTCCATGACCGTCTAGGAAGTGGTGAGGAAATAGTCATTCTCGACACCCGTACTCCAGAAGAGCACCAGAAATCGTGCATTCCTGGGAGCCGCTGCGTCCCTGAAGGGGAACTGGCCCTTCGAATCAGAGAGATAGCCGATGATCCTGAAAAAACAGTCGTCCTCCACTGCGCCGGCTGGACCCGGGCCTATTTAGGCGCAAGTGCCCTTCAGAGAATGGGCCGAAAGCGCGTATACGCCCTCAGGAATGGCACCATGGGATGGCTTATGGCGGGGTTGGAATTGGAGAAGGGCTCACAACGTATCGGCCTGCCTGATCCTTCCCGGGAAGGACTTGCCGCCGCCCAGGCATTTGCCGCTACGATAGCTCGTGAGGATGGTGTGCAGTATCTTGACATAAAGGAGCTACGTGAGCTCATGGCACGGGCTAATCAGCAGAACGTCTACCTGATAGACGTACGCAGTAGGGGCGAATTCGTCCAAGGACACGTCCCCGGATTCCAGTGGTTCCCCGGCGGCCAGGCCGTGGTTCTGGGCGATGATGTTGTTATCCTCAAAGATGCTACCGTCGTGTTCTGCTGCGATGGGCGGGTTCGAGCTTCGGTGACAGCTTCTTGGCACCGGCAGATGGGCTTTCCCAACGTCTTCGCGGTAGATGGTGGGACCTCAGCCTGGGCGGCCGCCGGCCACACCCTAGAGCAGGGTTTCCCGGAGGTGATGCCCTTCGGCTACAGTGGAGCCATGGAAAAGGTGGAATTAATATCGCCTCTAGAACTGAGCACCCTGACAAGCGGTCCCTACTCCCCAGATGTGATATTCGTCGACACCAGCCAAGATTTTAGTAGCGGCCACGTGCCAGGGGCCCGGTGGATGCCCCGGGGCTGGCTGGAAATGCGGATCCACGAAATGGCCCCTCTGAAGGATTCGGACATAATAATCACCTGCTCCGATGGAATCAATTCGGTTTTGGCTGGAGCTACGCTAAGGGGCCTGGATTATCGAAAAGTGTCCGTGCTAGAAGGCGGGATGCGGGCCTGGTGTGACGCAGGGCTTCCTGTAGAGAAGGGCCTGACCGGCATCTTGAGCCCGCCAGAAGACGTTGTATACACCGACATCGATCGGAACTGGGCGGAGACCATTAAGGTCCTTCAGTGGGAAGAGCAGATGGGCACGAGGTACCAGGCCGCTCCCACTGAAACAATTCGCTAAACACGCCAGTGGTCTTTATAACCAAGTTCCGGGAGTACTGGCCCTAGTTTCGCTAGTTTAGAACGCCACGGTTCAAACCTGCAATTGGGTGGCATACCAGGGGTTAGGGCGTCTCCAAATAGCCATGAGACTACTATACCCAACGGCTCCTAGTTATTTGGAAGATTGCACACATCTAGGGCCGTCAGGGCCAGCACTCTCGCTACCAGGGTCATCTCGCTGATAGGCGTAAATTCGTCGGGTATCTCGGAGGACTCAGATCTTCCTCTGGGTCCGAAGAGCACACAGGGAACACCCGCCTTCCACAGGTGGCAGGTGTCGTTTCCGGTGTAAGAGTTGGGCAACACAACGCCGATCTTCTCTGGGTCCTTTCCTGTAACGGTGCGGTACTGGCGCCGCACAGCGTCTATGATGTACTCCCCCTGTGGTAGCTCGAAGGGCTCCATCACCACCCTGTTTACCTTGAAGAATGGAGGAGGCGGCACCTCTATCTCGTAGTTGAAGTCTTTGTCCTCGGCTTTGATACGATCGAGGGCGCGTCTCAGGTCGGCCACCACCGACTCAGAGCTCATCCCGGGGAGGGTGCGGATGTCCACCAGTACGGTGCAGAAATCGGAGCTGAAGTTAGGGCCCTTCAAGTCGTAGTCCCGGCCCATGCCGCCTATTATCACTCCCACGTTCACCAACGGCAGGTCAGGCAGGTCTGGTCTACTGGTGTATGTCAACTCGATATTGTTGATAGCGGTAATAGCCTTGTACATCTTTTCGATGGCGTCTATGTGATCTCCCTTGCGACTCGTGTGCCTAGACCTGCCCTTGGTGTGTACCGCCATCGCAACCACGCCGGCGTGAACGGTCATTATGTTGTGGGCCCCGTGGGGCTCAGTGACCACCGCCATGTCTGTCAGAGGCCCGTGCTGGCACAGATAAGTGGTGCCGACACCACCTTGAAGCTCACCCACAACACAGGCGATCACCAGGTCACCTTTCAGGCGAACCCCGGCCTTCCTGATTGCCTCGGCGGCCTGGATCATAGAAGCATCGCCTGACTTCATATTACGGATGCCCCCTCCGTAGAGGCGGTCGCCCTCCACCACGGGCTTCCAGGGGTCCCGTTTCCACCCATCGGCTATGGGGTCGATGTCTATGTGCCCGTTGAACATCAGGGACTTGCCGCCTCCCGTACCCTTTAGAGTTGCTATTGTCTGGAAACGGCCGGGGTCCACTTCTTGGAGTTGGACATCGTAGCCTCGCTGGCTCAGGTAGTCCGCCAGGAAGCGGGCTGCCTCCGTCTCTTCCGTCTTGAAGCTAGGAAACTCGCACAAGCTTTTTGCGAGATCGATCATCTCATTCTCATCGATTGCGGCTAAAACTCTCTGCTGTAACTCTTGTACCATCCACCTCACCCTTTTAGCGAAAATGCCCGATATTCAATCCTTTGGACACAAACACATCGTTATTCTCGACCAGAGCCATGGTAGTCTCAACCAGGAACACCGTCAAACTTCTTCTTGCTCTAGCAAGACCAACTCTGGGCATCGCACGGTAGCCACAATCGGCAGCGCGCTGGGCTCTGGTGAGAGTCATTAAGAAAGG
>JADFJI010000211.1 GCA_022566235.1 Chloroflexota bacterium | reverse complement strand
CCCGGTCCTCCACCCCCAGGTGCTCCAGGGCGTGGACGGCGATAGTGCGCTGGCCGATCATTGCCTCGTAGTCCCCGGGCATCCGCTGCATCTGTTCGTAGGTGCGGCCTCCCCTGTTGGCTATTTGGGCTGGGGAAAACTTCCTCGCGGGCGGGACTGTACTGCCGTCGGGCACCTGGACGAAGTCGATCTCGACGGTATTGTAGTCATCAACGGGCACTGCCCAGAGGAGGGAGTTGGGGACATCATGTTGCTCCATCTGATCGGGGCCCCATTCATGGGGAAAAACAGGGGCGCCACCCAAAACCGCCATGTTGGGCCAGATGAACTCGATGTTCCGAACCCATACCGTATCCTGATTTATCCGCCTCATGTCCAGGGTTATGATGCCTGTAGGTGTCTCCAGAAATCCGACTTCCCCATTGATGGCCAGCTCCTCTAATGGACTCCCGTTCTTATCTACGAACTGGATACCCGAGATGGTGGCATGGAGGAACTCCTCGTGAATAGGGTCCAGCAGGTTGTCCACAATCTGTAGCCAGTTGCACGGCTTGTGGTTAGGCACCGGCCCATCCTCGGTCGGCATCAGGTGGATCCCGGGCTCCAGGTGATGCCCAGGGGTTTCGTAAAGATCGAATACCGGGAACTCGGGCATCTTGTCGGGATGCCCCATGTAGGCGAAAACGATACCGTTATAATCGGTCACCGCATAGGCGCCGTGGTAGAGGCGGTCCTTGAGGGTGCTGTCCTCGGGTTCTCCCGGTGTCTCCAGTATCTTCCCGTCCGCGTCTATGAGCCAGCTGTGGTAACAGCAGCGAATGCCTCGTTCCTCGATCTTCCCATACTCGAGAGAGGTGCCCCGGTGTGGACAGTGGGCCTCCACGAGCCCGATGCGGCCGCTCTTGTCGCGAAAGGCCACGAGCTCCTCCCCGAATCTCTTTATTGCAACAGGCAGGTCCTTGAGCTGATGGGTCAGGAGAATGGGCTGCCAGAAGCTCCGAAGATACTCGCCGGCTGGCGTGCCGGGGCCGACGCGGGTGAGCTCTCGGTCGTCTTCGGGAACCTCCCGGTGGAAATAGGCGCTATAGGGCTTAGTCAGAAAAAGGGGCCTCTTCGTGGGCATATCCTCTTCCTCCTTACAAAGTTTCACCCGGGACAACGTCAGGTTCCCTTGAAAACGATGGAATCGGGACTGTCAACGGGGTTAAAGACCCGCTCAGTTCATGCCGGTGTTGGAGCGGCGAGGGTCGTCGCCGGAAGATAAGGCCTCCGGACCGCCTCCAGGGGTCTTTCCATGCCTAGCGACTGCGGAAAACGTCGCCGGACTAGCATTTTACCGCAACCGTACTTGTAGAGACTAGTATTTCCGCCGTGCCTAGCTAGTATGGTGGCGAGCCCGACCGGATTCGAACCGGCGATCTCCACCGTGACAGGGTGGCATGTTAGTCCGCTACACCACGGGCCCGCGCTGGCACTTCAAAACGATACTAGCAGTCGCACTCGAAGCCTGTCAACGATAGCTCCGCAGATTGAGTCCCGGCCCGAGAAAGGGCACAGGTAAAGTGACGCGATACTGGGCTTCTAGGCTTCAGTCACGCAATTACGGTCGGATATTCGAGGGCGTTGGGTAGACGTAGGCCCCTGTTATGCTCCGTCCATTCAGGGTCTCGTATAATCCTGGCCTCGTATAACCCTTAAGACGCTTCCTTGATCTGGACGTCTTTCCCCTGGACAGTGATGGTCAGCTTGAGGTTGGTGGCGTTGTGAAAGTTAAAGGACTGGCCGGGGAGCAGAGGCACGGGTTTCAGGCTTACCTGGGCACTAGAGTTCGGTTCAATAGTGATACTGGGCATTTCGACCTCCTGGGAGCGCAAATACTGCTCTGCAGATTATTGTTCGGTATCGCCGGAAGATGACAACTTCGCGATACTTTACTCACAGTCCGCGCACCCGTCAAGCCTGAACACCCATACGCAGAAGCCCGGCTGCGGCTCTTAGCCTTGCTATAATTGCCTGCCACCCTGTAGGATATAGCTCCCGCGGCACATGCCCATACCTTTCCTCCAATAGCCCTTTCAGCCAGGACTGACATGAAGGCCACTTACATTAATCGACAGGGCGATGTTGACGTGCTGACCTACGGAGACATGCCCGAGCCCTCTGTTGGATCAAGCGATGTCCTCATCAGGGTCAGAGCTACTGCCCTCAATCACCTAGATATATTTGCCAGGGCAGGCCGCAACGGTGTGGTGCTCGACCGGTTCCCCCATATCCTGGGATGCGATCTGGCAGGTGAAGTGGACCGAGTAGGTGCAGAGGTAGATGGGTTTGTCTCTGGGGACCGGGTGCTGGTGGACTACAGCATCAGGTGTGGCAGGTGTGAGGCCTGTGTCTCGGGCCGCGACCAGCTATGCATCGATAGTCGCAGCATCGGTATATCGGTTAACGGAGGCTACGCCCAATACGTCTCGGTGCCCTGGACCAACGTTCATGCCATTCCGGAGAGGCTTTCCTTCGAGGAAGCCGCTTCGATACCGCTGGTCTACAAAACGGCATGGCACTGTCTCGTTACCCGTTGCAACCTTAAGCCTGGGGAAGACGTGCTGGTCATGGCTGCCGGGAGTGGGGTGGGGAGTGCCGCCATCTGTCTGGCAAAGCTCTTAGGGGCCCGGGTGATCACGACGGCCGGCACCGATGAGAAGCTGGCCAAGGCTAGAGACCTGGGCGCCGACGAAACGATCAACTATATCGACACTCCCCTCTATAGCAGCCGGGTCCGAGAACTGACAGGCGGCAAGGGCGTGGACCTGATCTTCGATAGCATCGGCGCATCGGTCTGGGAGCAGAACTTCAAGTGCCTGAAATTGGGAGGCCGCCTGGTCAACTGCGGCGTGACCGGGGGGCACCGGACCGCTCTGAGGATAGGCCAGATGTTTGCCAGGGGTCTTACTCTCATGGGGGCCTCAGGCGGCAACAGGGCGGACTTCGACAGTGTTATGAAGCTGGTTTGGAGAGGTCAGATCAGAGGAATAATAAGTCATACCTTTCCCCTGGAAGCCGCGGCCGAGGCCCATATGACCATGGAGGGCCGCAAAGTCTTCGGGAAGCTAGTCCTGAGGATACCGTGACCAGGCTTCTCCGTCCATCGGCAGGAAGGACTATTTCCCCTCCGTATCCTTGACCTGCTGCCTGAAGTCGCGGAACTCCTCGGTGGCGGACATGGGCCTCTGGTAATCCGGCTCCCAGGCCTTCCTCTCCTGGACAGGTTTGCCCAGGGCTCTTGCCATCTCCCTGATGTGCACGGCCACCGCGCCGCAGCAGCCCCCGATGTAGTTCACCCCCATGTCCCTTGCCCTGCGAGCATAGTCCGCCATGTCGAACCGGGTGAGCTGGTACGGCTCCATGGCGTCGGGGAAGCCGGGCAGGCCTCCGAAGAAAGGTACCTCGTCGGTGGTACGGTAGGCTGGGGCCTGTATGGCTATATAGCCGTCGATCGCGTTCCGCATCTCGTCAATGAGGGGAAGCATCTGGTCGGGCCCGCGTCCGCAATTTATGCCGATTATATCCGCCCCCGCATCGGCGAGAGCTTTGGCGCATTCCGCTGGTGATCTGCCTTCTCTGCTCAAGGGTTGGGCGAAGAAGGCCATGGTCATCATTACCGGCAGGCCCGTGGCCTTGGCCGTCTCCAGGGCGATGAGGGCCTCGCCCAGATCGAAGAACAGCTCACCTACGATGAAATCGATCCCCTCGTCCACCTGTACTTCGAGCTGCTCCCGAAACTGGCGGCGGGCGATCTCCTGGGCATCGGCGTCGTCGGCCCTGTAGTCCCAGGTAGTGCTCAGGTTGCCGGACACCAGCACATCGTTCCCCGCCACCTCTCGCGCCAGTCTCACCGCCTGTCGATTTACGTCCAACACCTTGTCCCCGAACCCGACGGTTGCCAGCTTGGCCCGGCTGCCGTAGAAAGCGAAGGCCTGGAGCACCTCACTGCCCGCCCTAACGAACTCCCGGTGCATCTCCTTGACCGCGTCGGGGTGCTCCACCACCATCTCGGGGGTGAAGGCCCCGGCGATAACGTAGCCCCGCTTCTCCAGTTCCAGGACATAGCCCCCGTCCCCCAGGACTATTCCTTCGGACAATCGCTCCATTATTCCTTTAGCCATAAATCTCCCCTTCTTATTATCGTTGAGAGGGTCTTGGTGCACCGATAATCAAGCATTTAAACCCAGCCTTCGGTCGTAACGCCATGCCTGGTGATCATCATCCTCGATGGCGAAGTCCCATGACATGATCCGCTCGGGCTTGAAATGGAGCACCAACCTGGTGTCCTTGTTAGTGGTGTAGTCGGCGTATTTGGCTCCCTCCACCTCACCGTCGTATCTTAAGGCGAGCCGCCTGATGAGCTCGGGGCCCCCTTCGGCGGTGACCTGGGCCTTGCCCTCGAAGACCACCTGTTTGTAGGGCTGCTCGTTGGCCGTCACCGCCAGGGACACCCTGGGGTCCCGCAGGACGTGCTTGTATTTGACCCGGGTATCGGTGACGCTTATCCGGACCTCACCGTTCTCATACTCATACCAGACCACCGTAAGGTGGGGTGAGCCGTCCTTACGGAGGGTGGCCAGGATGCCTAGATTGGGCTGTTTGAGGAACTCTTCCAAGGTCTTGTTGAGAGCCATAAAATCCTCCTGGATACGCCACATTCCAAGGTCTCTTGGAAGTGTAGGT
>JADFJI010000210.1 GCA_022566235.1 Chloroflexota bacterium | reverse complement strand
TCGTGGTCATCGAGCGGCGAGCGGGCGGCCACGCGCTCGTTCCGCGGGACGTGATGTCGAACCGCAGCTTCATGTCCGCCTGCCTCGCGGTCCTGCTGATGTCGCCGCTGTTCTTCGTCGCGCTCGCGCACCTCCGGTTCGTCATGGGGCGAACCGTCGCAAAAGACCCAGATGCGGGGCTCGTAGTAGAAATCGGGCTGGCAATAGATGTCCGGCACGCGCTTCTGCGCAGCGTCAGGCAACCGCAATCCGTTCTGGTAGAGGTGATCGATGAACTTGCGCTCGGTAGATGAGTTGGGATCCAGGGGGCGGAGCATGTGCTGGTAGACACGGGCGAGGGAGTGGGCGCCCTCATCCTTCGGAGGTGAAGGGCGTGGAACCCCAGGTCTCCCTTCCCCTCCCCGTCCCAAACCCCGACAACCAGGGTTTCTGGGATGCCTGCAGAAGGCACGAGCTGGTGGTCCAGCGTTGCAGCGGGTGTCGGGCCCTTCGCCACCCACCCCGGCCCGGGTGCCCCAAGTGCCGTTCCACTGAATCGGAGTGGCACCGGGTCAGCGGTCGGGGGACCATCTACACCTACACCATTACTCACCAGGCGATCCATCCGGCCCTGAAGGGCAGGGTGCCCTGGACGGTGGTGCTGGTGGACCTGGAGGAGGGGGTCAGGATGGTCAGCCACCTGGTGGACAGCTCCACAGAGCAGGTGCGAATCGGCATGCCTGTAGAGGTCACCTTCGAGGACGTGAGCGAGGAGGTTAGCCTGCCCTATTTCCGTCCCTCAGACCAGGGGGCGAAATCGTGATCTGCCATCCACCGAACCATCCCTTCGTCAGGCTCAGGACAGGCAGGCTCAGGGTGAGCGGATTTGCCACCCCCACCTCAGTCCTCCCCCCTAACGGGGAAGGAGGAAGACGCGCCTCCGCCCCAGATTCCTCGCTCCGCTCGGAATGACCCTTCGACCTCGCTCCCTTCGATGGCAGGCAGGACAGGCAAGCTCACCACGAGCGGGGGCTCCGCCCGACTGGAGTCCCGACGACACTTGACCGAACGTTACGCTGATTCCGGCTAACCAGGCACTAGGAGGGGCAGACGGACGCGGTCAACGCCCTAAAGCAGAGCCTACCTAGCCTTCCCCAGGACGTTCGGCGATGATCAGGGAGGCTGCGGTCAGGCTGTATGGTCTGAGCTGAGGCTGACCACGGTACGACTCCCGAGGGCCCTGTTCAGCTTGCCGGCCGGGTCTCGGCCACCTTGAAAGCGGGCATAACCTCTTCCGCGAACCGCTCTAGCTGCTCGAGGATTACGTTGCGGGGGGTGGATATGAGGGGCTGGATGTTGATCTCCCGCAGGCCTGGGTACAGGTCCTGGAGCAGCATCAGGGGCTCTATGATCTGCTCCGGCGTGCCGCACAGGAATTGGCCCACCCTGACATCATCCTCAATAGTGGGCAGGGTTTCCCACAGCTCCGGGGTGGGGTTTTCCAGATCTTCCTTCTGCTCCTCGGTCAGTCCCCCTACGAAGCCCAGGGGCCCGAACATCTTGGTGTTCTCCTCGAAGTAGGGCCTGGCCTCCTTAATCGCCTTCTCGCGACTATCTGCGATGTGAAATTTCTCGCCTATGATGAGGTCCTCGCCAAGCTGGGTCTCCCGACCCGCTCGGGCGTGGGCATCCCGCCAAGCCTCCACTACCGCCCTTGCGGCCCCGCCCGGAGCGGCCCCTCCCCCGGATATGGCCTTGATGCCGTGCTTGACCATGAAGTCGATGCCCCGCACGCTGGAGCTTACTATCGGCTGCCAGCACTCCACGGGAAGGTGTTTGGGGCGGGGCACCAGGGTTATCTCCTCCAACTGGTAGCCGCGGTAGGGGACCTTAGGCGGTATGTCGAAGTATTTACCGTGGTGGGAGAAGGAGCGGTTGTTGAAGGCCTTGAATAGAATCTCAACCTGCTCCTCGAACAGGTCCCTGTTGGCCTCTTTATCCAGCATGGGCGAGCCGAAGGACTCTACTTCCCGGGTGTGATATCCCCGGCCCAGGCCGAAGATAATGCGGCCATCGGTCAAGTGGTCGGCCAGGGCGTAGTCCTCGGCCAGCCGCAGGGGGTGCCACATGGGAGGGACGTTGAAGGCACAGCCGAATTTGATGTTCTTGGTCAGATGGGACAGGTGGACGAATTGCATCAGGAGATTTGGCAGGCACTCGTACCCCTCCCGCTGGAAGTGATGCTCTGCCAACCATAGTGTGTTATACCCCAAACGGTCGGCCGCTTTGGCGATGTCCTCGGTAGTAGCCAGGGCCGAGGCCAGATGTTCGTCTGATAGGAAACGCTCATTGACCGGCGTTCCATCGTACCCGATGTTATCCATATCTACGTGGCCGGCGTACAATATGCTAAACCGTTCGATCATCGTCCTGCCTCCTCGCTCTCTGCCTCGGTTGAACACCCCTTACCCGTTGTAGCCGGGCCTTAGGCCCGACCCGAGGAAGATAATGGAGTGAGGGAAGGAAGTCAATGGGAGGTGGATCATCGGACCTGTCCCCCATCCCTTCGGGTACGCTCCCCGACGGAACCCTTCGACAAGTCCCGAATATCGGGACAAGCTCAGGACAGGCTCCCTGTCCCCCATACTACCCTTCCCCCTCAAGGGGGAAGGGATATTCCTGCTCTCCCCTTCAAGGGGGAGAGTGAGAGAGAGGGCCTAACCACTTCAGGAGCTGAAAGGCCCTGAGGCCCGGGACGGTTCGTTGATGGTTTCACACAGTGCGTGCTACAATATTTTGGCCCCCAGGAGGCATCCACGATTTCGGCCCCCAGGAGGTATCCATGATTTCGATTCCCAGGAGGTATCCACGTTGCCCGAGCGTATCTTGATAGGAGTGGCCTGGCCCTATGCCAACGGCCCCTTGCATCTGGGCCATCTGGCCGGAGCATACCTCCCTGCCGACATCTTCGCCCGCTACCATCGAGCCCGGGGGAGCGAGGTGCTGATGGTCTCGGGCAGCGACCAGCACGGCACTCCCATAACCATCCGGGCCGAGCAGGAGGGTGTCTCTCCACAGCAGGTGGTGGACAGGTACCACAGCCAGTTTCTAGACTGCTGGGAGCGTTTGGGCATCTCCTTCGACCTCTTCACCACCACAGGAACGGCCAACCACGCCGCCATGGCTCAGGAGATCTTTAGCGCCCTCTATCAGAAGGGGTATATCTACAAAGACACCATGCTCCTTCCCTACTGCCCAACGTGCAAACGGTTCCTCGCCGACCGTTACATAGTGGGGACGTGTCCCGTGTGCGGCTATGCCGATGCAAGAGGAGACCAGTGCGACAACTGCGGCAGCACCTTGGACCCAAAGGACCTGAAGGAGCCCAGGTGTCGCATCTCAGGGGATACGCCCGACTTCCTGGAGTCGGAGCACTTTTTCCTGAAGCTCACTGCCTTTCAGGAACAGCTACTCAACTGGGTGAGGCAGCAGACCCACTGGCGACCCAGCGTCCTGAACTTCACCACCCGCTTCCTGGAGGGTGGGCTTAAGGACCGGGCGGTGACCAGGGATCTTGACTGGGGAGTGCCGGTACCCATCCCGGGTTACGACTCCAAGCGAATCTACGTCTGGTTCGAGGCCGTGATAGGGTATCTCTCCGCTTCAATGGAGCACTCACAGGCCATCGGAAAGCCTCAATACTGGGAGAAGTTCTGGAAGGAGGAGTGCAGGGTCTACAACTTCCTGGGAAAGGACAACATACCCTTTCACACCATCATATGGCCCGCCATGCTCATGGGGTACGGCGGCCTGAACCTACCCTATGACGTTCCCGCCAACGAGTTCCTCACCTTTGAGTCACAACAGTTCTCCACCAGTCGAAACTGGGGCGTGTGGGTGTCGGACTACCTGGACCGCTTCGAACCCGATCCGCTGCGCTACTACCTCAGCGCCAATATGCCAGAGACCAGCGACTCCGACTTCTCTTGGCGAGAGTACTTGCGCCGCAACAACGATGAGCTGGTGGCCACCTACGGAAACCTGGTGCACCGGGTCCTTACCCTTACTCACCGCCACTTCGAGGGAAGGGTCCCAGAACCTCAAAGTCAGGACGAAATTGGCTTGCAACTTCTCGTTAAAGCGGAGGAGCACTTCGTAGAAGCGGGACAATACCTGGAAGGGTGTCGCTTCCGCATGGGCATCACATCCCTCATGGGTCTGGCCAGGGAGGCCAACCGCTACCTTGATGCCACCGCACCATGGAGGCTGGTGAAGGAGGACATATTCAAGGCAGCATCTTGTCTGTGGACCGCTCTCACCGTGATCAACTGTCTGAAGACGGGCCTCTACCCCTACCTACCCTATAGCTCGGAGAAACTCCACAAGATGCTGGGCTTCCAGGACGATGTAAGAGATCATGGCTGGGTCTGGAGCCCCAACCTATTGCCTCCCGGCCAGCCTCTAGGCCAGCTGGAGCCCCTGTTCACAAAGCTGGATGACAGCATAATCGAGAGGGAGACCCAGAGACTGGGGGTGTAGGTTGCAGGCTCTATCCATCTATGGACCCGTCCGAGAGGGGCTGGCGCAGGTTGAAGAGAACCTGAAATCCGTCAGCACTTCCTCCTTCGATCACCTGTCGGACCTTCTCACCTATGTTCTGGATGTCCCCGGCAAGCGAATTCGACCCGCCATTACCCTGCTGACCGGCAAGCTTCGGCCCCACGATGACAAGCTGACGGTCCTAATGGCCACTGCGCTTGAGCTTCTCCACATAGCAACGTTGATTCACGATGATACGGTAGACGAC
>JADFJI010000209.1 GCA_022566235.1 Chloroflexota bacterium | reverse complement strand
TCGTTCGCCCAAGCGAGCAGCGTCACCACCTCGGGCTCCGTCAGGAGCAACCTCAGTATCGCGAACCTCACGTTCGCGCAGTCGGTGAACGTGACCGAGGGCCAGACCCTAGGCGTGCCCGAGGCGCTGCTCCTGCTAGACCGGGACGACCACACCTTCGCCCTCTGGTATGCCCAGTTCGTCACCGATGCCAGGCCAGGGGTGTTCCTGGTCACCCAGAACCTACTGGTGTACGACTGGTACGTCGACAGCCTGGAGGAGCAGTACCCGGGCCTTCTGCCCCGGGACCCGGGAGAGCAATTCGATGAGATACTGAGGGGGCTGATCCGGTCTAACCTTGGAAAGCGGCCCGTCTATCTGACCGATCACACCCGGTCAAACCATTTCCTCTTCGAGCAGATGACCATCGATCCGGTGGCGATAGGCCCAGGCAACGGCCTGACACTGTTCAAGGTGAGACCCCCCATCAACCAGTAGCCTTGCCTGCCTCATCCGCCGCCGCCCCGGTGCAGCCTGCCGAGCTGTCTATTCCATTGCTCCGGCCCTCAAATCTGCCAGCCTGAATATTATGCGGCATCCATCTACGGCTATGAGTGGAGTGATGTTGGATAGGCCCGGGTCCTTTTGAATCACGAGCCCCACCAGGGTACGGCCCTCCGCCCCGTACAGAGGGCTCCCGCTCAGGCCCTCGGTCCCGGGTATGTCGGTTTTGAAATTTGGGCTGTTTATTCCTATACCTATTGCCCGCCTGCCCCATACGCGGAATAGGTTGACGGAAGAAAAGTTGTCCCCCGTCGTCTCCATAACCACCAGATCACCGTTGTTTGCCGCCGTTGCACCCGGGGAGCAGCCGCCGGACGCCGCGAATGGCAGAGTGGCATACTCTATGTCGGGCCTGGAGAAGGGGGTCAGGGTGAGCAAGGCGATATCCAGGTCCGAGTCATAACCCTTCACAGACGCGTTGGCCTGCTGCTCTCCATCCATGACCGTCGCCGGAAGGATCAGCGTCACGGAGCTTACACCCCGGACCACGTGGTAGGCGGTCAAGACCTCGGTGTCCGATATCAACACTCCCTGTCCAAATCCACTACCAGACTTCACCCTCACGACAGGCCACCCACCCGAGAAGGAAAAAGGCGTCGGAGTCAAGAAGGGAGTAGCAACCGGTTGGGGGGTGGGAATCGGTTGGGGTGTAGGGCTGGAGGGAAGGGTAATCGGTGTAGGGGTTGGTTGAGGGGTGGGCGTAGGCTGAGGGGTAACAATCAGCTGAGGGGTTGCAGTCGGTTGAGGAGTAGGCTGAGGCGGCCGGGCCAGGGGAGTGGGGGTAGGCTGAGGAGTGGCCGTGGGCTGCGCCAGGGCCGTTGCCAGGGCGGCGCCCACCTTGGCATCCACGGTGGCCTGGATACTTTCCTCCTTGGGTCCGCAGGCGCTGGATAGGACCGCCGCCAGGAGAAAGACGATCAAGAAGGCTGGGGGCTTAATGGCCGCTCCTTTCCTTCATCCGTTATATCGATAGGCCCCGGCCCCGGCCTTGACCTTGTTCAACTTCCTGTTCAGGTGCAACCCCTCCAATATGAACTCCACCCCCGAGGCTATGGTTGCAGGCCTCTTCTCACAGTCCAGCCGAGCCAGGGCCTCGGGCAGCCCGTCCAGCCTCTTCGCAATCCTCACATAGGACCTGGAGGGCATAGATTCCGACACCTGGGCCGTCGCTCCCTCCTGGAACATCTCCAGAAGCCCAGTGAACTCTTCCACGGTGAAATACCTGGCGAAAACGTTTGCAACCGCCCGTTTAACCAGCTCTTCCAGGACCTGCTCGCCCCTCTCCTCCTCCACCGTCTCCATCTCCAGCTTACCCAGGGTAGAAGCCGTGATGTAGGAGAGGTCGGAGATGCGGGGCGCCACCACCCGCTCCTTGAGCCGCAGAGCCCTTCGCAGGGCGTTGCCTATCATGGTTTCGTAATTGGCCGTCGATATCCTAACGCTCACTCCCGACCTCTGGCTGATGTCCGGGCTGCGACGGGCCAGTGCGGACACCTCGGCCACGATCTCCTTTATGAACTGTGGAATCAGGGTGACCCGCCCATCCTCGAACCTGCGTCGCTCCATCTCCATGATCTGGATTTCGACCTCGGGCCGCTGAGGGTAGTGGGTCCGGACCTGGGCGCCGTACCTGTCCTTTAGAGGAGTAATTATCCGCCCCCGGTTGGTGTAGTCCTCCGGGTTGGCGCTGGCGACCACGAGTACGTCCAGGGGCAGACGCACCTGATACCCCTTGATCTGGATATCGCCCTCCTGCATCAGGTTGAACAGCCCCACCTGCAGCCGCTCGACCAGGTCCGGCAGCTCGTTGATGCAAAAGATGCCCCGGTTGGTCCGAGGAATCAGGCCGTAATGTATGGTCAGCTCATCGGAGAGGTATCTCCCCTCCGTGACCTTGATCGGGTCTATGTCCCCGATGAGGTCCGCCATGGTAATGTCGGGCGTAGCCAGCTTCTCAGCATAGCGCCGCTCCCTGGGCAGCCAGGAGATGGGGGTTTTGTCCCCGGTCTCGGCCACCTTCTGGAGGCACGGCTTACACAGGGGTGTAAACGGGTCATCGTTGATCTCGCACCCCTCTATCGCCGGGACGGCTTCGTCCAGCAGCCCCATCAACCCCCGGATCATACGGCTCTTGGCCTGGCCCCGTTCCCCCAGGAAGATGATGTCCTGGCCCGCAAGGATGGCGTTGTACACCTGCGGGATCACCGTGTCGTCGTACCCGATGATATCGGTGAAGAGGGGCTCATCATTCTCCAGTTTTCTTATCAGGTTCTTTCTCATCTCCTCCCGCACAGGGAGGACCCTGTAGCCTTCCTTCTTCAAAGCGCCTATGGTCTGGGGCTTCGCCATCTTAACCACCTCTAGGGACAGAAACCATCTTCAATTCTGTCCAGACCCTGCTAAAGCAAGCTTCAACATCATTAACGTTTCGAGATGCTAAACATAAGGGACGTGAAAGACTTCGAGGCGACCAGAGGGAGCAGAAGCAGGCCTCGGGCCCGGCGGCCATCTTAATCCCCAAGGACCAGCGGCCGACCCCTGGCCTATTACAGCATACACACTCCCGGGCCTCGGCTCCATGTTCCCAAACCGGGTTCCCCCTGTCAACCCGGAATCGGTCAGGAAGCAAACCTTTGCGTCGAGGGTTTTAGGCGTCAGCCCCGTGACCCCGGCCAGAGGTGTTTAATAAGCTTCCCGAAAATGGGAGTTTCCCGACCTATTCCTCCCTTGCGCCCCTACCAAGCAAGAGTTAGGCTATTATCTCAATGCAGGAAGGTAAAATGGCTGATGCTCAGGACTTGACCATCACCCTGACCGACATCGCCCACGGTGGCGACGCCATAGGCAGGGATGACGGTCGGGTAATCTTCGCACGCTACGGCATTCCAGGCGAGACAGTAGAGGTCCAGGTCCTGCGCCAGAGGCGCGACTACGCCCAGGGTAGGGTGACCCGGGTCCTCGATCCCTCGCCCCACCGCACCACCCCGCCGTGTCCCTACTTCGGCGTATGCGGAGGGTGCCAGTGGCAGCACATCGACTACCCGTACCAGTTGGAGTTGAAGCGCAAGATCCTCAAAGAGCAGCTGGAGCGCATCGGTAAAATAGACGACCCCTACGTAGCCCCGACCCTCCCCTCACCAGACCCGTGGCATTACCGCAACCACGCCAGGTTCTCCGTGGACCGAAAGGGGAACCTCGGGTTCATCCAGGGGGGTGACTACAGGCACCTGGAGATAGCCTATTGCCACCTGATGCATCCGAAGATCAACACCACCCTGGCCGCCCTTCAGGGAAAGTGCAGGGGGACCAGGCAGATAACCGTCCGCCACGGAATCGAGACCGGCGACCTGCTGATACAGCCCTCTCTGGATAGCCTGGGCATCGACATCGAGTCGGGGCAGGACCACTACTACGACCATCTCTTCGGATACCGGTTCAAGGTCTCCAGCCCCTCTTTTTTTCAGGTCAACGTCCGGCAGGCCGAGAGGATGGTGGGCGCTCTGAGGGACAGGATCGCTCCTACCGGAGATGAGGTGCTGGTGGACGCCTACGGGGGCGTCGGTACCTTCGCCCTTCTTCTGGCGCCCTTCTTCCGCAAGGTTATCTCCATAGAGGAAGCCCCATCCGCCGTGGAGGATGCGCGGGTTAATTGCGCTCCCTTCGCAAACATCGAGCTGCTGAAAGGGAAAGCGGAGGAGCTCTTGCCGGAGCTTCCTGAGCGGCCCGATACCGTTATCTTGGACCCGCCCCGGGTGGGCTGCCACGAAAGGGTCCTGGATGCGCTCTTGGAGGTCTATCCTCGACGCCTGGTATACGTGTCCTGTGACCCGGCGACCCTGGCCCGGGACCTGGGCATCCTCTGCCGGCGCGGATACACATTGAAAGAGGTCCTGCCCATCGATATGTTCCCTCAGACCTATCATATCGAGGCCATCGCCACCCTGGAGGCAGACCCGTCGGGAGCAACAAATGCCAGATCCATCGGGAGCACCTAATGAGTGAAGATGCCCCGTTGATCCTGGCCTCAGAGTCCCCCAGGCGGAGGGAGCTTATGAAGGCCCTGGGCATCGATTTCCAGGTCTATCCCGCGGCCATCGACGAGGAGAAGCTACACCGGGAGGTCAAAAATCCGGAAGAGCTGGTCCAAAAGCTGGCCCTCGCCAAGGCCCAGGCCGTCTTCGATGAGCATCCCGACTCCGTAGTGCTGGGGGCCGACACCCTGGTCTGCCTGGGCAGCCGGATCTTTGGCAAACCCG
>JADFJI010000208.1 GCA_022566235.1 Chloroflexota bacterium | reverse complement strand
ACACCGTGGTCCTGGACCCCATCCTGGCCGGCGTGTTCATTCACGAGGCCTTCGGCCATCTATCGGAGGCGGACCACGTCTACGCCGACCCCCGCATGCGGGAGATCATGGTGCTGGGCCGCCGCTTCGGAGGCGGTCATCTGAACGTGGTGGATGGCGCCGGTGTCCCCGGCCTTCGAGGCTCCTACAAGTACGACGACGAAGGCATAGCCGCCAGTCGGACCTATCTCATTCGGGAAGGGACTCTGGTGGGCCGTCTCCACTCGCGGGAGACGGCGGCCAAGATGGGCGAGGAGCCCACGGGCAACGCCCGCGCCATCACCTACCGCTTCCCCCCCATTGTCCGCATGACCAACACCTTCATCGAGCCCGGAGACGCCACCAAAGAGGAGCTCTTCAGTGGAATCAAGGATGGTGTATACGCCTGCAACTGGTACGGCGGCATGACCAGCATGGAGATGTTCACCTTTTCGGCCAGAGAAGCCTACATGATCCGCAACGGCAAGGTGGCCGAGCTACTCCGCCCAGTGACCCTGTCCGGTAACGTCTTCGATACCCTCAAGAACCTGGACGCCATAGGCAACGACCTGGACATGAACCAGGGTGGTGGCTGTGGCAAGGGCGGACAGTCCCCTCTCCCGGTCTCCAACGGCAGTCCCCACATCAGGATATCTAAGTGCCTGGTGGGTGGTGGCTAGGTGGAAGAGATACTTGACGCCGCCCTCAAGGTTGCCGATGCCGCTGAGGTTTTCTGGGTCGGCAGCCGCTACACCCCCGTCTCCTTCGAGGCCAATCGTCTCAAAGAGCTTCAGACCAAAGAGTCCCAGGGTGTGGGGCTCAGGATAATCAAGGACGGCCGCATAGGCTTCTCCTCCACCAACCGGGTGGAGGATGTAGACGGCATAGTACAGAGGGCCCTGGATGTGGCCCCGTATGGCGCAGAAGCTGCCTTTCAGCTGCCCTCCCCCGGCCCCTACCCAGAGGTTGATATCTATGACCCCGAGGTGGAGAAGACATCGGTGGAGGAGATGGTCCGCCTGGGCCAGGCGCTGGTCGATGGGGTCAGGAATCACGCAAAGGATGTCCTGTGCGATGCGGGCGTCAGCCAGTCGGTGGTCTCGGTGAGGGTTCTCAACTCCGAGGGCCTGGACCTGAGCTACCAGAAGAGCGTCTTCTCCATGGGCGTGAGCGGGACCCTCATACGTGGGACCGATATGCTGTTCGTTGGTGACTGGGAGAGCTTTTGCCGCCCCTTGTCGGACCCGACCGATATCATCGAACGGGTCAACAGGCAGCTAGACCAGGCCCGTGATATAACGGAGGCCCCGACGGGTAAACTGCCCGTGATATTCACCCCGGACGCCGTCGCTGGCGTGTTGCTGTCACCTCTGCTGGTCGCCTTCAATGGCAAGAATGTGGTCCAGGGCTCGTCGCCCCTGGTGGACCGGCTCGGGGAGCTGATCTGTGACGAGGGTTTTTCCCTGTACGACGATGGGACGGCGGCCTACAGGCCCGGGAGCCGGCCCTGGGACGACGAGGGTGTCCCGACCCGACGGATCCCATTGATCGAGAGGGGCGTGGCCAGAAATTTCGTATACGACTTGAAGACCGCTGCCCAGGCGGAAGCTCAGACCACGGGCAGCGCATCCAGGCCTGGGGGCTCCATCCCGTCCCCATCCACAAGTGTCCTGTTCATTGAGGAAGGGCACACCTCATTCGATGAAATGGTCGCAGACATAGATGAGGGACTGGTGGTGGAGAGGCTGCTGGGGGCCGGACAGACCAACCTCCTGGGGGGCGATTTCAACGCAAACGTGCTTCTGGGCTATAAGGTGGAACACGGAAAGATTGCAGGGCGGGTCAAAAACAGCATGATAACCGGGAATGTGTATCAGGTGTTGAGCAATCTGGCCGCCATAGGCAGTGAGGCCAGATGGCGGGGAGGCTCCCTGCGGACCCCAGCCCTCTATTGCAAGGAGGTATCGGTGGCCCGGTCGGGAGGATGATCAAGGCCTGAGGAGCCCTCCAATGAGCCGAGAGGTATTGGCACCACGGCATCATGCAGAGTCCAGTTCGCTGGACTCTCAGCTTTGCTTTAAGCGTTTTGGTCGTTGTTTCGCGCGCCGAGTCGGACCTAACTTCCGTTCCAGAGCCGATATATATCCAGGCTTCTAGAATTACACCCGTACCGCCAACACCGACATCTAAACTCAGGCCTGCAGCCGTTTCAACCCGTGTTCCTATACGAACGGCGAGCTGGCGGTTCACAACCGAGCCCTTGGCGAAGTGTGACTCGCGCAGCTTAGTCAAGTAAAGTTGCCGGGCGGCCGAAATGTCTATAAATAGAGTGACTGTCGCCCTTGACCCTCGCATTCAGCGTTTCTAATATAGATAGGATGTGAGAAGGGGGAATATCGAACTTGGCATCTGAACATGACATGAGGATCGAATATCCAGTGTCGGCGGGAGGCGTGGTCTACCGCAGGCAGGGAGACGAGTTGCAGATAGTGCTGTGCGGGCACCACAATCCCGAGAGCTGGCGGTTGCCCAAAGGGACCCCCGATCCGGGTGAGTCCAGAGAGGAGACGGCGCTACGGGAGGTACGGGAGGAGACGGGGCTGGATGTTGCCTTAGAAGAGGGCCTCGACAGCATCAAGTACTGGTTCAGTGCCGACGGAGTCCGATTTCATAAGACCGTTCACTTCTATCTGATGAGGGCCACCGGCGGCTCCGTAGACCAGCACGACCCCGAGTTCGATGTGGTGCGATGGTTCAAGACCGATGTGGCAGAGCGCACTGTGACCTACAAGAGCGAGGAAGCGGTAGTGCAACAGGCCATCAAGGTCCTTAATGGCCGCTGCCCCGAGAGGCTCGATGATTAGAGGTAAGAAGGTGATCCTCAGGGAGAAGCGGCTGGAGGACGCCTATCAGGACTATGTGTGGCGGACTGACGAAGAGCTCTCCCGCCTCGATGCGACGGTGCCCCTTCGTACTCGATTCTCCAGCTTCAAGGCCTACTATGCCGACGAATTGGAGTTTCCGCTCCCCCTGAGATGCAAGTTCGCCGTAGACGACCTGAGCGGGAAACACATCGGCAACTGCATGTATTATGGCATGGATCGGGAGAAGGGCGAGGTGGAGGTGGGGATAATGTTAGGCGATAGGGCGTATTGGGGCCAGGGTTACGGGGCCGATGCGGTCCAGTCCCTGATACGATACCTGTTCAACGTGGAGGGAATGAGGAGGGTCTACCTCCACACCCTGGAGTGGAACAAGAGGGCCCTGCGGTCCTTCGAGAAGTGCGGGTTCACGGCCCGAGACCGGGTCAGGCGGGACGGCCAGACCTTCGTCTTGATGGATATCTCACGAGAGCGATGGGAAAAGCTCACCGATCCACTTCAGAACAGCTCAGTCCAATCCGAGACCGGATCTAGCCCACCAGCGGGCCCCGGGCCTTAACCCCGATGGATTTGGTGAAAACTGACCTTTCTTACTGCTGAGATGAGAGGCGGCCCCGACCCAGGTCGGGGCCGCCTGTTCCGTTTTTCCGGTGGGATTAGGCCTCGGGTGTGCCGTCAGGACCTGGGCACCTGGGGAGGGGCCGGGTTCACCAGGTCCAGGCCTATGATTATGGGGAACTCCCTGGCAATCTCCTCGTAGGTCCAGCGACCATCTTTTTTCCACATGGTCTTTACCTCATCGGGGTGGCTCATACGCCCGATGAAGCCGCCGCTGACGTGAAGGATCTCCCCGTTGAAGTTCTGGGCCTCGTCGGTGGCCAGGAAGACCACCGCGGGGGCAACATCCTCGGGCTGGTCCAGCCGCTCGTCCTCGTTGCTGGCCTGGCCCGCTGCGGCCCGGATCTCCCGGGCCTTTCTCACTTCGTCGGTCAGGGTCATGCGGGTCGCGGCCGCAGGGGATATGCCGTTGCAGGTTATGCCGTACTTGCCCAGATCCTGGGAGACGCACCTGACAATGCCGGCGATACCGTCCTTGGCCGCACCGTAGTTGGCCTGGCCCGAGGCGCCGTAGAGACCCGAGGTGGAGCTGAACACGACAATCCTGCCGCTCCTCTGCTGACGCATCAGGATAGAGGCATACTTAATACAGGTGAAGGTTCCCTTCAGGTGGACTGCTATTACGTCGTCCCACTCCTCTTCCGTCATGTTAAAGACCATCCGGTCCCTGAGGATTCCGGCAACCGTGACCAGGATATCGATCTTGCCGAAGTTGTCGACGGCGGTCTGGATAATTCGCTCTCCACCCTCCATGCTGGCGACGGAATCACCGTTAGCCACGGCTTCGCCACCCTTTTTCTTGATCTCCGCCACCACCTCGGCGGCCGGACTGGTTGAGGCCCCTGTTCCATCGAGCTCCCCCCCCAGGTCGTTGACCACCACCTTGGCCCCCTCCTCGGCCAGCAACAGGGCGACCCCTCTGCCGATCCCCCGGCCAGCGCCGGTGACCACGGCTACCTTTCCTTGCAATCTGTTACTCATCTACCCCTCCATTTTAAGTAAAGCTATGTTGGTTATTTAGTCTAACCCGAAGCGGCCTTCTCGGGTTTGGGTTGGTACTCGTTGACCACGCCTTTGCCCAGGGTCCTGGGGGCCTGGTCTACAAGCTCATCCACGGTCCAGCGGCCCTCTTTGGTCACGGCGGCTATGATCCTGGGCTGGGACACCAGGGCGATTATATTACCGCGGACGGAGAAGGTCTGCCCGTTGACGTTGGAGGCCTTGTCGCTGGCCAGGTATACGATGAAGGGGGCTATATCCTCGGGAAGTTGGGGTCCTTCGGCCTCCCACTCGGGAAGGCCGAGACCTATCCTGATCTCCCTGGCCCTCTTTATCTCCTCGGTCTGAGTCATT
>JADFJI010000207.1 GCA_022566235.1 Chloroflexota bacterium | reverse complement strand
CACTCGAACTACTGCCAGGAAAATATAAAGTCCCACATAAAGGAATGGGATCAGAACCAGGGCAGAGACTATTTTCCGCCAAAGAGCAGGGATAATAGGTGAAGCGTTCTTTTTTCCAGTTGGCAAAAATGGAAGCGCCGCCCGCACCGCCCGGTCATCGAGAAGCAACACCGCCAGGGCGATGGAGTTGTAATTGAGATAGGTGTAGTTGCCGGTAAGAAGAATCCCGAAATTCATCCCAACCCAGAGCAAACAAAGCAAAATTCGCCCCTTTCTTCCCAGCAATAACAAAAAAGGACAGATAACCTCGGCATAAAGAGTAGCCCCGGTCATGCTGGCATGAATCCAGTCGGGCAACTGCTGCGCATACCAGCCCAACCAGGTCGGAAAAGGACAGTTGACGTAGTAGTCTTGAAGGGCGGAAAAGGTTTTCCAGGCTTCGTCCCCACCGGTGCTCTTGGCGAAGCCCGATTCAAAAATCAATCGAAAACAAAGCCACCAAAACAACAGCCTGATTACAGTTGAGGCGGGGACTCGCTCGCCCAACCCAGGACGGATACCGCGAGGGGCCAAAAAAATTGCCAAAAGAGCGCTCTCCAGCATCAGGCCATCGGATTGAAAACCAGAGAAATTACGGGCTGCCGAAACAAAGGAGAGATAGAACAGCCAGCAAAATATCAAGGCGGCACGGGGCCAGGCATTCAACAGCAGGAGCAGCCCGGCGGTAATGCCCCCGCCGCAAATAAGTTTCAGCCCGGCAGTTCCGGAATCAAGCCACAAGAGGCCGGGGGCCAAGAGCGTCAAGAGAATCTTCGAAAGGCTGGAAAAGAAGAAGTGAAATTCGCCTGGTACCCCGGATGCGTCGCCCAAGGCGGCTGCCCCGAGCTGTATACATCGACCGTGGCCATAGCCGAAAAGCTGGGCCTGGAGCTGGTGCCCCTCGAAGAAGCCGCCTGCACCGGGGCCGGTGTCCTCAGCGAGAGGAACCCGGAGCTGTCCGACACCCTCAACGCCCGCACCTTCGCCATGGCCGAAGCGCTGGACCTTCCCATCATGACCATCTGCAGCACCTGCCAGGGCGTCATGAGCGCCGCCAACGACAAACTCACCTCAGACCCCGACTACCTGGCCAGGATCAACGTAACCTTGGCAGAGGAGGGGCTGGAGTACAAGGGTACTGCTCGTATCACCCATATCCTGTGGGTAATGGTCGAGGACGTGGGCCTGGAGAAGGTGAAATCCCTGGTGGTCAGGCCCCTGACCGGCGTCAAGATCGCCCCCTTCTACGGCTGCTACATCCTCAGGCCAACCCAGGTCCTGGGGTTCAGCGAGAATCCCGAGCGGGACACCTATATCGAGCAGATCACCACCGCCCTGGGCGGAATAGCCATCGACTATTCTGGTAAGACAAAATGCTGCGGCTTCCCCATTCTCACCATGAACGAGAAAGCATCCCTGAACATGGCCGGTGACCACCTTATCGAGGCCAAAGAAGAAGGGGCCGACGTCATGGTCACCCCCTGCCCCCTGTGCCACCTGAACCTGGACGGCGGCCAGCCCCGGGCGGCCAAGCTGAAGAAGGTCCAGATAGGCCTACCCATCATCCATCTCCCCCAGATGATAGGCCTGGCCTTCGGCATCGACACCAAGGTCCTGGGCCTCAACCGCCACATCATCTCCACCAAAGGCCTCATCGCCAAAGTCCCCGCCTAGGGGATTGACCAACGGGCCTGTACTGAACCTAAGCTGGCAGGTTTCTTCTTCGCAATTCTGCCTCACGTCTCCCAGTTTCTGTTAGCGATTGAACCCTTGGTCGGGGTCGTTCAATCAGTCCGCCCTTAAACAAATCGTGCAGTGCCCAATTGCACTTTTTTCTCCACCTTTGCTCAGGAGCAACCGAAAGCTTTTCGCGGTCCTCGTCAATAAAATGGCCTCCCCACCGACGCTGAATATGTTCAAGAATCTGTTTCCTTCGAGCAGTGCCTCCCAGTTCTAAGAGAGCAACTAAGTCGAGAGCTTCAGCGCGAACCTTATCGACCCATCCAGAAGAACCTCGCTTCACAAATTTCCGCTGGCGCTCTATGAGTCGGATCGTTGACTGAGAAGAGGGGGTGTCGGCTGAATTAGACACAAGCCCCGCTCTTTCATCACCCTGCAACATGGACGATGTCGCGTTTAGAATGAGGGGCTTTAAGACGAGTTTGAGTTCCTCGTCAGTTATTCCTCCACGTTTTGACATCTCAGCTAAGACTTGGATAGCATCCTTTAGTGCACTCAATTCATTACCTCCACTCAGTATACTCTACTTCACAGTATACCATTTAGTAGATTACTGTCTACACTATAATCGATAGTATTATATAGTATTAGCGACAGTAAAGCAATCTCATTTTATGCTGAAATCTCTGAAGTATCCGGAGCTTGGCGAGGTGGCCCTAAATCGAGGAATTCCATCCCGCCTCGTCGGGACTTCGGCTGGGGGCAATAGGAGCCTGTCCTGAGCTTGCCGAAGGAGGCTGTGCCCCCAGAATGCATTTTTCTCCCCCTCTCCCTTGCCAAGCACGTCTGAGGCCGTTTAATAAGCTTCTCCAAAAGAGGAGTGTCCCGACACCGAGTCCCGAGTATCGGGACTTGTCGGGATGGCCGGGGGCCTGGGGGCTGTGCCCCTAGGAAACATATCGAGGGCGGGCGGGTGGGAAGACCCCCCCGCCTACAGGCTCGGGTCCCGGGTCCTCATCGTCTCCAAGAGCTGCCGGACAGCATCCGCGGACCTGTTCAGCTGCGCCTGCTCCTCCTCCGTGAGCCGCAGGTCAACAATCTCCTCCATTCCTGCGGCCCCCAGCTTCACCGGCACCCCGATGTACAGGCCATCGATGCCGAATTCACCCTGCAGATAGGCCGTGCAGGGCAGTATCTGTTTCCTGTCCAGCACAATGGCATCCACCATCTGCGCAATGGCCGCCGAGGGAGCATAGAAAGCGCTCCCGGTCTTCAGCAGCTTCACTATCTCCGCGCCCCCGTCCCTGGTACGTTGGACGATCTTCTCGATGGCTTCCCCGGACAGCACCTCCGTCACCGGAACGCCGCCGACGGTGGTCAGCCGTACCAGGGGTACCATGGTATCACCGTGCCCCCCCAGGACAAGGGCTGACACATCTCTCACCGAGACCCCAACTTCCTGGGCCAGGAAGGTGCGGAACCGGGCCGTATCCAGGATTCCAGCCATGCCGATTACCCGTTCCCTGGGAAACTTGCTCACCTTATAGGCCAGATGGGCCATGGCGTCCAGGGGGTTGCTCACCACTATGAGAATACAATCAGGGGAATGCTCGACCACGCTACGGGTCACCTCACCAACGATCTTCATATTGGTGAACAGCAGGTCGTCCCTGCTCATACCCGGTTTCCGCGCAATGCCCGCGGTTATTACCACTATGTCCGAATCGGCGGTTTCTTCGTAGCTGTTGGTGCCCGTGACCTGAGAGTCGTAGCCCAGCACCGGGCCCGCCTCCAGCAGGTCCAGCCCCTTTCCCTGGGGCAGACCTTCGATGATGTCCACCAGCACCACATCGGCATAGCCCCTTTCCACTATCCTCTGGGCCGCCGTTGCGCCTACATTGCCGGCTCCCACCACCGTTATCTTCTTCCTCATCGCCCTCCCCTAGGACATCGTCGATCCATCTACATCAAACTGCTCACCACCCTTAGAAAAGCTCAGGGTGAGTGGGCAGATTCAGGTTCATGAAACACCTTATTCGGATTGCGTTGTCCACCGACTAGGAAAACCAAGCCACAAGACCATTTTGCCACGTCGAACTGGCGGGTAGGATTTCGATTAGCTTTCTTGGGTTACGAGTATTCAAAGGCACTGCCTCTGAGGGCGAAATAGAGGAACCCTGCCAAGAAAACCACCAAGATTACGCCAGAAGGACCTCCGCCGCCCCCCGTCAAACCCAGTACAGACACCACGGCTCCGAGGCCGCAAATAACTAATGCGCCGAGCCTCCCCTCACCGCCCCAGAGGGCGATCCCAACCGCAACCTGAAAGAAGGCTAGCCCAATAGTTATCAAGCCAATGACCACTAGAATTGCCCCGCCATAGGGCAAGTTCGAGGACCCCGCCCCGAAGAGAAGAAAGAATATCCCGCCGATCCCCACCAAAATGCCGAACACGATAAAGACGACCGCGACAAGTCGCAGGTCTGCAGGTATTGTGCCGTACCTAATCGGGCCCACTGGAGGGAAAGGGGGAAGCGCCGGTTGCTCAGGAGCTGTGGGGCGGCGCCGTGGCGCTAGAGGCTGTGTGCTTGCTGCACGCTGTGATGCTGGAAGGCCGGGGGATAAGCTTCGCGTCGCAAGTCCCGCTGCCCGAAGCGTGTTATAAGTCATCTCATCTTGAGTCGCCTCCTCCTCCTTCCCCAACCCATGATAAGCCTCGGCCCTACCCTTGAAGGCTTGGGCGTAACGCTTATCGAGTTGTATCACTTGGTTAAAATTGCTGACGGCGTCCTCCAACTCGCCTTTCTCTAGATGCTCCAAACCCTCTTGATACAGTCGTTCCGTATCCTTGCTTTCTGTCATTGAGGACTCATTTTGCAACATCCAATCCCCTGCAACCACTGTCCCAGAATAGGCCAGAATCATAGGTAAAAGCAACATGCAGCATGGTTAGTCTGAGCACAG
Source organism: Chloroflexota bacterium (assembly GCA_022566235.1). Lineage (GTDB taxonomy): Bacteria > Chloroflexota > Dehalococcoidia > Plut-88900 > Plut-88900 > JACZVB01. Next base: position 195 of record JADFJI010000207.1, on the reverse strand, counting down.
GCCCCTACGCGTAGACCAGGCTCTCCCAGCGGGACTGCACCTTGGGGTCATTGACCGTGTCCAGAAGGTACTCGCCGAAATCCTTCCCCGTGGCCCCGGTGTCCCGCCCCGTCATCACCAGCTTCCTCTCGTACTGGCCGCAGATGTCCAGGGCCATGCTCAGCCTATGGCCCAGGTCTTTGTACCCAATGTGGT
>JADFJI010000206.1 GCA_022566235.1 Chloroflexota bacterium | reverse complement strand
TCCTCCCGGCAAGATCGTGGAGGGGGAGGCCTACCTGGAGGGAACAGACCTGCTGAAGCTGAGCTCCGAGGAGATGCGGCGGCGGCGGGGCAAAGATATTGCTATGATCTTCCAGGAGCCCATGACCTCCTTGAATCCGGTGCTCACTATTGGCAGACAGATCACCGAGGCCCTGGAGGTTCATCTAAAGATGAACCGAAAAACAGCCAACCAGCGAGCGGCGGAACTGCTGGAAGAAGTGGGCATGCCCGATGCCAAACGCCGCCTCAACGATTATCCCCATCACCTGAGCGGAGGCATGCGCCAGCGGGTTATGATCGCCATGGCCCTGAGCTGCGAGCCAAAGGTACTCCTTGCCGATGAACCTACTACGGCAGTGGATGTCACCATTCAGGCCCAGCTTTTGGATCTGATCCATCGCCTGTCTAAGGAGAGGGGCACCGCGGTGGTCATCATCACCCACAATCTGGGGGTGGTGGCCAGGTATGCAGACAGGGTCAACGTGATGTACGCCGGCCGGATAGTGGAGAGCTCTACAGCTGCCAAGGTCTATGCCAACCCCGGACACCCATATACCCTGGGACTGCTCCGGTCCGTCCCTCGCCTGGACGAGGCCAGAGGGGAACGGCTGATCCCCATCGAGGGGATGCCCCCGGACCTGGCCCATAAGCCCCAGGGCTGTGCCTTCAGGCCCAGGTGTAGCTTCGCCATTCCGACCTGCCAGGAAAAGGACCCCCAGCTCATGGCTGTAGACCAGGGCCACTATGCAGCCTGCTGGGTGGATATTCGGGCCTCTAAGGGAGCGGAAGGCTAACGGATGACAACGGCAACCCCAACAGGTGATGTCCTCATAAGGGTTAGGGGCCTGAAGAAATACTTCCCCGTGACCCGGGGCATACTCTTCCAGACTAAGGTTGGCGAGATCAAGGCCGTTGACGACGTCAGCTTCGATATCATTCGGGGCGAGACCCTGGGCCTGGTGGGGGAGAGTGGCTGCGGCAAGACCACCACCGGCAGGTGCATTCTTCAGGTCATCAGGCCCACCGAGGGCGAGGTGGTTTTCCAGGACCAGGACCTGACCAAACTGAACAACAAGGGCATGCGGGCCGTGAGGCGGAGCCTCCAGGTTATTTTCCAGGACCCCTACGGCTCTTTAAACCCTCGTATGACTGTAGGGTCCATAGTCGAAGAGCCCTTGGTTATCCACAAGATAGGGAACAAGGCCGAGCGCAAGGACAGGGTAAAAGAGCTCTTCCAACTGGTGGGCCTGAACCCGTATATGGTAGACCGGTACCCCCATGAGTTCAGCGGGGGTCAGCGTCAGCGCATCGGCATCGCCAGGGCGCTGGCCGTCAACCCCTCTTTCATCGTTTGTGACGAGCCCATCTCCGCCCTGGACGTCTCCATTCAGGCCCAGGTCATAAATCTCCTTCAGGAGCTCCAAGAGCAGTTTAATCTCACCTATCTGTTCATCGCCCATGACCTCTCGGTAGTGAGGCACATAAGCGACCGGGTAGCGGTGATGTACCTGGGTAAGATAGTGGAGCTTACCGATAGAGACAGCCTCTACCAGGACCCCCTACACCCTTATACCAAGGCCCTCCTCTCGGCAGTGCCCATCCCAGACCCGGCAATCGAGGCCACAAGGGAACGGATAATCCTCACCGGCGATGTCCCCAGCCCCTTGAACCCACCCCAGGGGTGCAGCTTCAATCCCCGGTGTCCCTTCGTCATGGACGTGTGCCGTCGGGTCACCCCTGAGCTGAAGATCACCAAGTCCGGGCACCAGGTGGCCTGCCACCTTTATTAGGGATTGCCTGCCTCAAAAGAGTCGTCTGCCGGGCGGGCTTTAAGGGCTGGCTGGTATGCTGTAGATGCCGGTGTTGAACGGGGAATCAAGACGTGAAATAATCTGGCCGCGCTTGGCGACTCTTAATCGGGTCTGGGTTTTCGCCTTGGAATGGAACCCCGGTTTGCATGTCTAAATCAGATTTGTTATTGTGCCTGATGTTCGAATGCCCTGAACAGGCCAGCGATTCTAATCAGATAATCATAGGAGCCAACAATGGCTGTGCCAAACTGGAAATCGGGCCTGCAAGAGATAGCGGATGGGGTCTTCGCCTACATCAATGCTCAACCCCGGGCGGCTATATGCAACTCCGGCATCATCATCGGCGATGACGGGGTGATGGTCATAGACGGCCTGATGGTGGGCAGCATGGTCCGCCCGTACCTGGAGCAGATACGCAAGGTTACTAGCAAACCGATTCGATACGTGGTGAACACCCATCACCACATCGACCATAGCTTCGGCAACCAGTTCTACCTTCCAGCGGAGGTCCTGGGACACCGGGCCTGCCGGGAAATAATGCTGGCCAAAGGGGTCGACCAGGAGGACTTGGAAAAGCGGTTCCCCATGTACAAGGAGGACTGGCCCAAGGTCCGTCTAACGCCGCCGTCTGTTACCTACGAGGATAAGATGGTCGTCCACCTGGGAGGCCGTGTAGTTGAATTGCTGCACCCGGGGGCAGCCCACACCTACGGAGACACCCTGATATATATGCCGAAAGAGAAAGTGCTTTTTACCGGCGACATCGCCTTCCAGTACCTGACGCCCCTGGCCGCCGATGGCCACATCAGTCACTGGATTCGGGTGGAGGAGAGCATAATCAAATATTTGGATGCAACTACAATCGTGCCGGGTCATGGGCCCGTGGGAGACAAGACCGCGCTGGTCCTGACCCTGGGCTACCTCAAGCTGTTGAAACGGACCTCTCGCTTACACTTTCGGCGAGGGGCCAGTGTAGACGATGCTGCCAGGGCCATGCGCTTGGGCGAATACGCCGACTGGGAAGAGCCGGAACGAGTTCTGCGCAATATGGCGCGGGCGTTCCAGGAGTTCCGCGGCGAGCTGCCAAAGCCACTGAGGACACGGTTTGACAAAGGTCTTCATGTTGCCCCTCGCTAGCGCTACACGAGGCACCGGCACCGGATTATAAATGGTAAATTCCCAATTCAAGCATCTATTCAGCCCGTATAAACTGCGGAATCTTGAGCTGCGCAACCGGGTGGTGAGCACGCCTCATACCACCTCGCTGGTCGAGGACGGCATGCCGGGAGACCGGTACACCGCTTATGTTGGAGAAAAGGCCAAGGGCGGTTGCGGGCTGATCATCACCTTCGGGTCGGCCGGTGTACATCACACATCGGCCGGTAGTGCGTGGGGTGAAGTCGACCTTTTCGAGGATAGCGTAGTCCCCTATCTCCAGAGGATGGCCGATGTGGTACACGGCCATGGCGCCGGAATCATCTCCCAGATGACCCATCGGGGCCACCGCGGCAACTCCGGCATGTATCCAGATCCCCTACTGGCGCCGTCACCCATCGCGGAGCGCAGCCATCGCGAGATGCCCCACGAGATGGAGAAGGAAGAGATCGAGATGGTGCAGGTAGCATACGCTACGGCAGCATTGAGGGTTCAAAAGGGGCGGTTCGACGGAGTGGAGATACTGGTGGGCTATCACCATCTGCCGGAGCAGTTCCTCTCGCCCTTCTCCAACAAGCGTACCGATGATTACGGCGGAAGCTTCGAAAATCGGATGCGCTTCATCCTCGAGGTCATTGGCAGGGTCAGAAGAGCTGTGGGAGAAGACTTCATCGTCGGGCTGCGGATCGGTGGTGACGAGCGGCTGGAGGGCGGGCTAGACCGTCAGGACTACCTGGAGATAGTCAAGCGGCTGGAATCCACAGGGCAGATCGATTATTTCAATGTGGTGGGCACGACTACCGAGAACCTCATGGCCCAGACGGAAGCGGTGCCGCCCTTCTGGTACAAGACCGGCCTGTGGCTGGACTGGGCCGCCGAGGTAAAGCGAAACGTCCACACGCCTGTGATAGCGGTAGGAAGAATTGTAGATCCTCAACAAGCAGAGTGGGTGCTCGCCCAGGGCCACGCCGACCTTGTAGCTATGACCCGGGCCCAGATTGCCGATCCTCACATGGTGAACAAGGCGATGGCAGGCAGGGTGGAGGATATTCGGCCCTGCATAGGGAGCGTCCAGGGGTGTATCGGGCGGACTGGCGGATACGGCGGCATCGGCTGTATTTACAACCCCGTGATCGGCAGGGAGCAGGACCTGGCAGAGTTGGCGCCGGCCAAAACAAAGAAGAGGGTGGTGGTTGTGGGAGGTGGGCCTGCGGGGCTCGAGGCGGCCCGTATCGCTGCCGAACGGGGCCATAAGGTCATGCTGTTCGAAAAGAAGGCGGTCCTCGGGGGGCAGATAGTTCCGTATGCCAGGGCACCGGGCCGGGGGGACTTTGGCGCGATAGTCCTCTGGCTGGAGGCCCAGGTCAGGAAGCTGGGTGTTGACATCAGGCTAGGAGTCGAGGCATCGGTCGATTCCGTCCTGGCCGAAAAACCCGATGCTGTAATAGTGGCCGCGGGCTCAGAGCCTAAAATGCCTGAGATACCGGGTGTGGAGACGGGGAGCGTGGCCTTTGTCGATGATGTTCTGACCCAGAAAGTCGACTGGGGAGAAAATGTCCTGGTTCTAGACCAGGATGGATTTCATCAGGGTCCAGCCGTTGCTGAGTATCTTGTCGACCAGGGGAGAGAGGTGGAGATAATCACCGATCTTTACTCTATCGGTGAGGATATGGACCACTTCAACAAACCACTGGTCTACAAAAGGCTTCTCTCCAAAGGGGTGGTTGTCACTCCCAATACGGAGGTTCGAGAGATCAGGGAGGAAACGGTAGTTCTGAAGAACGTCTACTCAGAAGAGGAGAGGGGTGTTGAGGGGGTGACCACCCTTGTTTACGCGGGCCAGCGGACGGCCCAGGACAGTCTTTACAAACAGCTGAAGGGGAGCGTCTCGCAGCTGCTCCTGGT
>JADFJI010000205.1 GCA_022566235.1 Chloroflexota bacterium | reverse complement strand
TGTCGCGGACGCTGTCCCATAGGTGAGGCCTCGCCGCCAGCTCATCCATTTGAAGCTGACCTCGTATCGACATCAGGTCTACCATCAGCTCGTCGTCCCCGGGCCTCAGGGAAACCTGGTCCAGATAGGCCGTCATAGACTGGATTTCCCCTGCAATCTCGGCGAGCTGGCGAAGCCGGGTGAGGGCTTCCAGGTCCCGGGCCAGCCCTGACGGGCCTCCGTACAGCTCTTCGGCTACCCTTCCGAATAGGACGGGGTCCCCGATACCCGCTAGGCGGCGCAGGTTGTCCTGGGCTTGCTGGTCGGCATCGCTCAGGGCCGAGTCGAGCCCCTGGGATAAGGTCTCCAGGGTGGCGGCGACTCCCTCGACCTGTCCCCTGAATACCTCCTGGGACTGCTGGAATAGACCCAGGTTGGATTCCAGGGACGATAGGTCGGTCAAGGGGGGAAGGTCGCCCGCCAGGAGGCGCAGGTAGCCTTCGGCCCGGCTCAAGAGGACGAAGGCCCCCAGGCTATCGAGAGCAACGCTCCGTTCGTCGGACACAAGCTCATTGGCCGGCCGGAAGGCGAGGCCCCGGCTGGTGTAGATTCGACCTTGCAGATACGGCACGGAACTCAGCAGGGATACCAGGTCCGTTTTCCGCTCACGGCCCTGGTACACGGCCGGCTCCTCTGCCACCACCGTAGACGGCAGCCAGACGGCGATCCGGGAGTCCTTTATTGAACCAGCCCTGATCCGTGAAGGGGTATTGAGGACCACGATGCGGAACTCGATGGTCTCGTCCTCGGGCCCCTGTCCCAACTGAGGGCTCCACCCATCGGCTACGATGACCTCGCCTTTGTGCTCGGTCGGCCCGATTTTCAGCCGCCAAAGGATGCTGGAAGTCGGGGAGGGCCTGGCGGTTTTTTCGCTGTCGGGTTTCATATAGCAAACCCCAGAGACTGGCTAGGGAACAGGATACTTTGAAGGGAGAGGCAGATACAAGTGGATGTCAACCTATGACAGGGTATGTTCGATTTCTGGACCTTCAGTACGATCCGCTATGTTGCAACTCTTCGGTTATTCCCGAAAGAAAGGAAGCCTGGCAGGAGGCCGTTTAATAAGCTCCTCCCCACAGGGAGTGTCCCGACGCCGAGTCAGGACCGGGGGTTTGTCCCGACATGTCGGGAACAAAGCTAATTTACTCCCCCCTTCCAGGCAGGAAGTGGGGACACAGGGGGGATGGTAGAAACTGTCATTAAACACTCTCCTATGGAGGCTTTGAGCCCGCCTCCTCCAACATCCTTGTGAAGGCCTGCTCATCGAGGATGGGGGTGCCGAGGGCCTGAGCCTTGCCCAGCTTGGAGCCGGCGTCGGCCCCGGCGACCAGGTAGTCCGTTTTCTTGCTGACGCTGCTCCCCACGGCCCCACCCAGGTCTTTGATGGCGCTTTCCGCCTGGTTACGCGACAAGGTATCCAGCTTGCCGGTGACAACGAACTGCTTTCCGGCCCAGGGCAGGGGGCCGCTGGCAGGTCGGGCGTCGGACTTGAGGTTGACCCCTGCCTGCCGCAGCTTTTCGATGACCTTTCTGTTCGACTCCTCCCCAAAAAAGGCAACCACGCTCTGGGCAATCTTCGGGCCGATGGTCGGTATCGCCTGAAGCTCCTCCTCGGTGGCGGCGGCCAGAGCATCGATATCGACGAACTGCCGGGCCAGGAGCTCGGCTGTTTCGCCCCCCACGTGGAAGATGCCCAGGGCGAATAGGACCCGGGCCAAAGGCCTGCCTTTGCTGGTCTCTATGGCCGCGAGAATGTTGGAAGCGCTCTTATCGGCCATCCGTTCCAGGGTGAGGAGCTGCTCCCTGGTAAGGTAATAGATATCGGCCACGTCCTTCACCAGGCCGGCCTTCAGCAACGCCTCGCTGAGGGACTCCCCCATGCCTTCCACATCCATGGCTCCACGGGCCACGAAGTGCTTGAGCAGCTCGTATATCTGGGCGGGACACGCGACGTTTGGGCAGCGGTGCATCGCCTCGCCCTCGGGCCTTACGACCCTGGTGCCGCACACGGGACACTCATCCGGCATCTGGAAGACCACCTCCCGGCCGGTACGAAGGCTCACCACGGGCCCCAGGACCTGGGGGATCACCTCTCCAGCCCGCCGGACTATCACCGTGTCACCGATGCGAATGTCGCGGCGATGGATGTCGTCCTCGTTGTGGAGGGAGGCCATCTTGACCGTGGCCCCGCCTACCACGACGGGCTCCAGGATGGCAAAGGGATTGAGCGAGCCTGTGCGCCCCACATTGATGTCGATTTTCAACAGCTTGGTGGTGGCCTCCTCGGCGGGGAACTTGTAGGCAACGGCCCACCGGGGCTCCCGCCCCACGAAGCCCAGCTGCTCCTGGAGCCGCAACTGGTTGACCTTGACCACGATCCCATCGGCGGCGTAGTCAAGATTCTCCCTCTCCTCCTCCCATCGCTTGTGGTAGTCCTCAACCTCCTCGGTCCGCCGCACCAGGGTGTTTCGAGAGTTGACCTTGAAGCCCCAGGACTTGAAATACTCCAGGGTCTCCCAGTGGGTATCGGGCATGGGGCCCTGGGCGTAGCCCAGCCCGTACACGAAGATGTCCAGAGGGCGCTGGGCGGTAATGCGAGGATCGAGCTGGCGCACGGCCCCCGCGGCGGTGTTTCGGGGGTTGATGTAGAGGGGTTCTCCAGCTTCCAGCCTCTCCTGGTTCAGCTTCTCGAAGCCGCTCTTGGTCATGTAGACCTCTCCCCTAACCTCGAACTGCCTGGGCGCGTCCTTTGGGACGGATAGGGGAATAGAGCGAATAGTCCTCAGGTTCTGGGTGACATCCTCGCCCCGGTATCCATCGCCACGGGTGGCCCCCCGGACCAGGGCCCCGTCCTGGTATGTGAGGGCTACGGCCAGGCCGTCGTATTTCAGCTCGCACACCATTTCGAAATCGAGGTCGTCCAGCCGGTCAGAGACCCGTCGCCGCCACGCCGTGAGCTCCTCATTGGAGAAGGCGTTGGCCAGGCTCAGCATAGGCACGCGGTGTTCTACCGACTCGAAGGCATCAAGGGGCTCGGCGCCTACTCGCTGAGTGGGGGAGTCCGAGGTGACAAGTTCCGGGCGCAGCTTCTCTAGGGCCTGAAGCTCTCGCATCAGGGCGTCGTACTCGCTGTCGGAAATGACCGGGTCGTCGAGGACGTGGTATCGATGGTTGTGGTGGTCGATCTGCCCCCTGAGCTCAACGATTCTCTTGTGGATATCGGTGGACTCAGGCATGACAACAATCCTCTGGAACAGCCTTGGACCCCAGCCGAGCCAGGGCCTAGGCGGGTCCACCCCCCTGGTATCCCAGCTTCTCCAGGGCCTGTCCGAGGGCGGTTAGGACATCGTCGATATCTTCCTCGGTGACGTGGCCCAGGTGGCCTATTCGAAATATCTTCCCAGCCAAGGCCCCCGGGCCGCCGGCCAGGACTACGTTATGATCTTCTCGTACCACCTTCAGAAGCTCTGCAACGTCGATGCCCTCAGGCTTATTGATAGCGGTGACAGTGTTGGAGGCCACCTCATCCCGGGCCAGCAGGGAGAGGCCCAGGGCCCTCACCCCTTCTCTGGCCCGCCGGGTGACGGCGGCGTGGCGCTCGATGATGTTGGGCAACCCCTCCTTCGCCATGATCTCCAGGCCCGTGTCCAGGGCGTAGAAGGTGGATAGGGCAGGGGTCCAGGGAGTCTGGCCGTTCTCCAGGTAGGATTTCGCCTTGGCGAAGTCCCAGTTGTATCGGGGCATCGCTGCCTCACGGTATGCCGCCCAGGCCCGGGGGCTGACGCTGGCCATCGCCAGGCCCGGGGGCGACATCCAGCCCTTCTGGGAGGCGGTGACCACCACGTCGCATCTCCAGGCGTCCACCGGCAGGTCTATGGACCCGATGCTGCTGATGGCATCCACCAGCATGATCCTGTCCTCATCGTCGACGATACGGCTGATGGAGGCCAGGTCGTTGGTCACCCCCGTAGAGGTCTCGTTGTGGGTCACCAGAACGGCCTTTATCGAGTCGTCGGCCTCCAGGGCTTCTCTTACGTCCTCGGGGTCTATGGCCTCGCCGTAGGGTGCGGTTATGGTGCTGACCTCCGCCCCGAAGGCGGTGGCGATTTCAGAGTACCGCTGGCCGAAGGCCCCGATGACCAGGGCCAGGACCCTGTCCCCGGGCGAGAGGGTGTTGACTATGGAGGCCTCCATGGCCCCGGTGCCCGAGCAGGTCAACACGAAGAGTTCGTTCTCCGTCTGGAACAGCTTCATAAGCCGGTCGGTCACCCTGTCGATGAGGGTCTTGAAGTCAGGGCCCCGGTGATTGATCATCTGGGCGCGCATGGACTCCAGCACCTCGTCGGGCACGGGTGTCGGGCCTGGGATGCGGAGGTTTATTTGTTGGGCTTTCATGGTTCCTGTTTCTAAGCGGATAGTTTTGATTATTAGCTGATTATGCGAAGACTTCCGGAAATTGAGCCTCCATAGACTCAACAACCTGTTTAACCATCCATCTTTCACTGTCTCTCACACCAAGAGCCAGGGTTTTTTCAAAATTCTCAACTGCTTGCTTTACAGCATCTTGATAGGGCAGCTCCAGTTTTTCTAATTCTTCGTTGGATTTGTAAGGATCATAGTCAGCTAATCTCTTCTCATATTCAGTTGCACCTACCGTTGCTGACCAGGCTTCCTGCCGATTGTCGGAAATGAAGATAAAAAAGATTGGCATCCGTAGCTAAAGGTTGGGGGTTCGAGCCCCTCCTGGAGCCCTGCCAAAGATTTCCTTTGTTCAACTCGCATGCCTTTGTTGGAGTCAGGAATATGACCCTTTCTCGAAGGAAAGACCTCAAGAAGCAACGTTTTTATTGCCAATTCTATTGTAAGTTGACT
>JADFJI010000204.1 GCA_022566235.1 Chloroflexota bacterium | reverse complement strand
TATGGATCAACGAAGGGCTCTCCGCTCTTGCCGAGGAGATCATAGACCCCAGCCCCCCCTGGCCCGACCTCTTCATCTCGGCCCCCGATACCCAGCTCACGGGATGGACGACGGAGCTTGGCGCATCCGGGCCCCACTACGGGGCGGCCCACCTCTTTGCAACATACCTCGTGGAGCACTACGGTGGGGCCGACCCTAATACATCCATGCGGGTCCTGGCATCCCAGAAAGAGGACGGGGTCGAGGGCATCGATGCCTATTTGAAGGCCCAAGGGTACGACGTCAGCTTCGATGGTGTGTTCAAAGAGTGGGTCATCGCCAACTTCCTGGATGATAGAGTCGAGAGCGAATACGGCTACAACAGCAAAACCATCCGTCTACCTGCAACCAGGCAAATAAGCGACTATGGACGCTTCAAAGATAGTGTCAGCCAGTACGCTGCGGACTACGTGCAGATCAGTCTGAGCGGCAGAGGGGCCCGAATCGTATTCCAGGGTTTTCCCTTCGCCAGGCTGCTGCCCAACGAAGCCCACAGCGGTCGATGGCAATGGTGGAGCAACAGGGGCGACTCCATAGACTCAACCCTGACCCGAGAGTTCGACCTCTCCCGGGTCCGGGGGGCAACCCTCAACTTTTGGGCCTGGTACGATATCGAGGATGACTTCGACCACGCCTACGTCCAGGTCTCCATCGATGGAGGGGCCACCTGGGACATCCTCCGGGGCCGGCACTCATCCCTCATCGATCCTCTGGGTTACAGCTTTGGCCCCTCATATACCGGCATCAGCGGCTCAGGGACCTCTCCCCAGTGGGTGCCCGAAAGCATCGACCTCTCCAGCTACGCAGGCGGCAAGGTGCTGCTGCGGTTCCAATACCTCACCGACGACGCCGTCAATACCGCGGGCCTGGCTGTAGACGACATCTCCATTCCCGAAATCGGTTTCTTCGACGATGTGGAGGAGGATGCCGGGTGGGAGGCCCGGGGGTTCTACCGCACCGACAACGCTCTGCCCCAGAGGTTCTTCGTTCAGGTCATCCAGTTAGGCGATGTGAACCGGGTGCTCGATGTCCCCCTGACCTTCCTCCAGCAGGGAGAGATCATAGTGCCCAGGTTTGGGGGCGCGGTGAAACAGGTAGTGCTGGTCATCGCCGGAGCCACCCCGGTGACCACGGAGCCCGCCACATACGAGATCAGCATCGAACCTTTGCCCGGTGAATAGATGTTCAATGCCGTTTAGTAAGCCCTATAAGGCAGGGAGTGCAGAGTCCCGACCCGTCCCGAGTATCGGGACATGTCGGGACCAAACCCATTTTCTTCCCCCTATCCCCTGGTAAGCGTTGAGTACACGACACTTTCTAAGCCACTCTGAACAAGAGATAAAGGGGGTTCCAATCCCGACTTGTCGGGATTGGCGGGGGTTTGTCCCGAGTATCGGGACCAAACCTAATTAATTCCCCCCTTCCTGGCCAGGAAGGGGGGAAAGGGGGGATGGTCAAAACTGTTATTAAACACTCCCGTGTTACCACCCTTGAGGCGCCTATTTGCCAGATGATATACTTACCTTTACCCTACTTTGAACTTGGTGGTGAGACATGAGTGAATTCATCCCAATCTCTGTCATAGGAAGCAGCACCTGTACACAGGAGGTGGCCAGGCTGGCGGAGGCTGTCGGGCGGGAGCTGGCCAAACGTGGCGCAACAGTGGTCTGCGGTGGCCTCGGCGGGGTGATGGAGGCGGTATGCAAGGGCGCCAGGGAGGCCGGAGGCCACACCATCGGCATCCTCCCTCGAGATGATCGCAGCGAAGCCAATAGCTGGGTAGAAATCCCTATAGTCACCGGCATTGGATACGCCAGAAACGCCGTTGTCGTCAAAACTGGCCTGGCGGTTATAGCCATCGATGGGGCCTTCGGGACCCTCTCAGAGATAGGCCACGCCGTAGGCCAGGACGACCCGCTAACCGTTATCGGTCTGAAGACCTGGGAGCTTTCAAAAAACGGCGAGACGGATAACACCCTCATCCGGGCCAAGGACCCCGTCGATGCCGTGGATAAGGCCATGACCGCCGCCAGAGCGAGATTGGAGAGAGACGGCAATCGGTGACGGCGGCTATCGACACCATCAAGGCCCGAGAGGTGCTGGATTCCCGGGGAGAGCCCACCCTGGAGGTGGAGGTAAGGCTGGCCGGAGGGGAAATCGGCCGGGCCCTGGTGCCTTCGGGGAAAAGCACGGGCACCCACGAGGCCCTTGAGCTCAGAGACGGCGACCCTTCCAGGTTCGGGGGACGGGGCGTTCTCAAGGCGGTCGGCCACGTCAACAGCCGCATAGCCCCCGAGATTGCCGGGATGTCGGCCCTGGACCAGGAGTCGGTAGACCGGGCGATGCTGGCCCTGGACGGAACTCCCGATAAGTCTCGCCTGGGGGCAAATGCCATCCTCGGGGTCTCGCTGGCAACGGCCCACGCGGCCGCCAGCTACAAAGGCATTCCTCTATACGTCTACCTGAACCAGGGCTCTGCGCCCCTGCTTCCTGTGCCCATGTTCAACATTCTGAACGGGGGACAGCACGCCACCAACTCAGCGGACTTCCAGGAGTTCATGGTTGTGCCCGCAGGCGCCAGGAGCTACTCCGAGGCCCTTAGAATGGGGGCCGAGGTGTACCATGCCCTGAAACGCCTTCTCATCGACCGGGGCTTGAGCACCAACGTGGGTGACGAAGGGGGGTTTGCTCCCGCCCTCCCATCGAATCGCGCCGCTATCGAGGTGGTCAACGACGCAATTCAGGCCGCGGGATACAGGCCCGGGGAGGAATGCTTCATCGCCCTCGACGCCGCAGCCAGCGAGTTTTATAAAGATGGTGAATATGTCCTGGAGAGGGAGAACATCACCCTGGGGACCCGTCCTATGACGGAGTACTACACCCGATGGGCCATCGACTATCCCCTAATCAGCATAGAAGACGGCCTGGCGGAAGATGACTGGGAAGGATGGGAACGGCTGACGTTCAAGGTGGGGGACCGGGTACAGGTCGTGGGCGACGATCTCTACGCCACCAACCTTCAGCGCCTGGCCCGGGGAATAGGCCAGGGCGCAAGCAACGCCATTCTGGTCAAGCCCAACCAGGTTGGCACCCTCACCGAGACCCTGGAGGTGGTGAGGGCGGCCAGGGAGGCGGGATGGGGGACCGTAATAAGCCACAGGTCAGGCGAAACCGAGGATACCACCATTGCGGACCTGGCCGTGGCAACCGGGGCGGGCCAGATCAAGGCCGGGGCCCCCGCCAGGTCGGAAAGGGTAGCAAAATACAACCGGCTTCTTCGCATCGAGGAGGAGCTTGGCCCCGGGGCCCGTTACGCCGGGATGGAAGCATTCTCCCATCTGCTCGCGCTATAATACTCTTCGCCCTATTCTTAATTTTATCAGTAGAGGAGCGACGATGAAGTGCAGCGTCTGTGACAAAAGGCTGGAGTACTGGCTTCGCCGGGAGCACAAGCTCTACTGCAGCTCCTGTTATAAGTTGGCCCTTGAGTCCCATGAGGGCCTCTCCACCCATCCTACCGAAGAGGCCAACACGCGACGGAGCATGGAGGAGTTGGAAGGTCAGAAGAAGTGAAAGGCTTTCTCTGGTCAGCCCTCATCTTTATTTTCATACAGGGAGTCCTGAGCTTTGTGGCCCTAATGGCCTACATAGCCTACTCCCTGACCCGGGTGATCAGAGAACCCGTGGTACAGAGCCCCGCAGACGTGGGCCTGGAATACGAGGACGTTACGTTCCACAGCAAGGTCGACCGCCTGAGGCTGCGGGGCTGGTGGCTGCCCGGCGGCGAGGATGACCGCTGCATAATCATGATCCACGGTGGTGAAAGGCATCGGGCTGACCCGCATATCGGGATGCTCAGAGTGGCCAGGGACCTGGTGGATCACGGGTACAGCATCTTCCTCTTCGATATGAGGGGGCGGGGAGAGTCGGATGGAAAACGTTCGTCGGTGGGATACTACGAGCGTCGCGATCTGCTGGGGGCCATAGACTACGTGCTGGATAGGGGGCTGAACTCTCAACGCATAGGCCTCCTGGGATTTTCCATGGGAGGGGCCATCGCCATTCTGGTCGCCGCCGATAACGGCCTGGACCTCCCTGTGGTGTCCGATAGCTCCTTTGCCGACCTGCCCAAGCTGGTGGAGCGGGAGGCGTCTAAACGTATCCACTTGCCCCGGGCGTTTAACATCGGGTGGATGTCTATGTCCAGGCTAATCTATGGCACGGACCTGAGGGTGCTCAGGCCCGTGGAGGCTATTCATAAGCTAAGCCCGGGGAGGGTGTTGCTTATTCATGGAGCGGAGGACGAGATCGTCCCCGTGGCCGACGCCCAAGCCTTGCAAGCTGCTTCAAACAACGTGGAGGATAGCCTTTGGATCGTTCCCGAGGCCAGCCACATCCGGGGCTACAAGGCCATGCCGGAGGAATACATATCCCGGGTAGTCTCCTTTTTCGATAGGGCCCTTGCCGCCTGAACGCCTCCTCAGGCATATGAGTCACGGCGCAGGCGCCTATGGCCCTTCAAAGCTACCCTGATTGGGAATTCATCGTTCATAAAGGGGGTAAGGAATGCCGACCAGGATAGGAATCAACGGATTCGGAAGGATTGGCCGACAGGTTACCCGGTCCATTATGGAACGCCACAAGGATGAACTGGAGGTGGTCGCCGTCAACGACCTGACCGATTGCCAGACTAATGCCCATCTCTTTAAATACGACACCAACTACGGCAGGTATCCCGGCACTGTCGAAGTGGCCGACGACCATATCATTGTGGACGGTCACCCGATCAGAGTGCTGGCCGAAAGGGACCCGGCCAAGCTGCCGTGGGGTGAACTGGGGGTGGAACTTGTGGTGGAGTCCACCGGTCTGTTCACCAGCGCGGATAAGGCCGCGGCCCATCT
>JADFJI010000203.1 GCA_022566235.1 Chloroflexota bacterium | reverse complement strand
GGCTGATGGAAGGAAGCCAGAACCAGGGTGGTTAATAACGATCTCGACCATCCCCCTGTCCCCCTTCCTGGCCAGGAAGGGGGGAGTATAATTTTGGGGATACCCCCAAACCCCCTCCGCAAAGTCCCGACCAGTCGGGACTCTGCACTCCCCTTTTCGAGAAGCTTATTAAACGGCCTCGGACAGGCTTGCAAAGGGAGAGGGGGACGCCTAACTGTGTGAACCCTTCTAAAAAAGCCCGGTGCTCCAAGCCTGTATGGTATTATCCCTGGGAATCGAGGCCTATAGCTTCAGCTCCGCCAATGTGAAAGGATGCGTTATGCCACCGACCAGCGACCTCGCGGACGTGTATCGAGCTATTAAAGTGAGGCCCATAATCAATGCGACGGGCACCACAACCCTCTACGGCGGCACCAAGACTCGCACCGAGACGCTGGAGGTTATGGATAAGGCGGCCAGGGTGATGGTCCACCTGGATGAGCTGAATAGAGAGGCAGGGAAGGTCATCGCTCGGGTCACGGGGGCGGAGGCAGGGTTCGTGTCCTGCGGGGCGGCGGGGGGCCTGGTGCTCCAGGCGGCGGCCTGTATCGCGGGTAGTGACCCGGCAAAGATGCAGCAGCTACCCGATACCGACGGGCTGAAAAACGAGATCATAATCCAGCGCTGCCACCGGTTTCCCTACGACCAGGCCTACAGGACGGCCGGAGCCAGGCTGGTTGACATAGGTGAGGGGCGAAGGTGCCAGCCGTGGCAGCTGGAGGCCGCTTTCACGGAGCGCACCGCAGCTGTGGCCTATCTTGTTGCGCAACACCGTTCCCGGCGCGCATTGCCGTTGGAGGTGGTGTGTGAGATAGCCCACGCCAGGGGGGTCCCAGTCATCGTGGACGCCGCCTCGATGCTCCCGCCCAGGGCCAACCTGAGAAAATACATCGCCCAGGGGGCCGACATGGTTATCTTCAGCGGGGGCAAGGGGGTGAGGGGGCCCCAGGGCTCTGGGATCCTCTGCGGGCGGGCCGACCTGATCGAGGCCGCGGCTGCCCATGCCAGTCCCCATCAGTTCATCGGACGGCCTATGAAAGTGGCGAAAGAGGAGGTCATAGGCCTCCTTACCGCCATTCAGATCTTTGTTGAGGAGGACGAGGACGACGAAAACTTTCGCTATCAAGTCATGATGCGGAGGGTGGTGGACGCCCTGATAGAGGTGCCTGGTATTCAGGTTTCGGTGGAGCACGATGAATACGACTACCTGATCCCCTCGGCCCTGATCCAGTTTGGCCGGGACTGGAAGGGCCCCGACCGGGACCAGGTCCTGGCAGAGATGGCCTCGGGGGAGCGGCCCATCTACCTGGACGACCTGGGCGACCCAGACGAATTTGTGGTGAGCCCCCTCAGCCTGGACGATGAGGAGCTGGAAACTGTCATCCAGCGCCTGCGCGAGGTGCTGCTCAAACCCTGAGGCTGTTAGCCGACAGGGGAGTGTTTAATAACAGTTTCGACCATCCCCCCTTGTTCCCCCCTCCTGGCAGGAAGGGGGGAAAGAAATAGCTCTGGTCCCGACAAGTCGGGACAGGACCCCCCGATCCCGCCTCGTCCTGATACTCGGGACTCGGCGTTGGGGCGCTCTCCACGACACTCGACGGAACGTTACGTTGATTTCGGCTGCTAAATACTCGTGGAAAGAGGAGCGGGTTAATCTTTCCCAGCTGGGAAAGAATCATGGTCCGATAGGGCCGTTAAGCCTGCCGGGAGAGATGGCAGAGATATCTGGGCACATTCTACCTAAGAAAACACCTCTTTGTGGCGTGGCCCTCAACCTTGGGATTTAGGGGCTATGCTATAATATCAGGCGCGTCGGGACGCCGTTACGGGTCCGGATTTACAGGTTATCTGGTCGCCTGGATAAGTAGAGAGCCACATCCTAAGGGGGTTACATGGTAAGAGATGAGCTCAAGGTCTTTACCGGCAATGCCCATCCCAAGCTGGCAGCCGATATATGCAGTTACCTGGATGCTCCGGTGGGTAAGGCCGATGTCTTCGAGTTCAGCAACGAGAATATATTCGTTCGTTTCTTGGAGAACATCCGGGAGAGGGACGTCTTTCTTGTCCAGCCCATCGTCTCGCCGGTGAACAAGAACCTGATGGAGCTCCTCATCATGATCGATGCGGCCAAGAGGGCATCGGCGGGAAGGATCACGGCGGTGGTGCCCTACTACGGGTACGGACGCACCGACAAGAAAGACCAGCCCCGGGTGCCTATAACGGCCAGGCTGGTCGCTGATCTGATAACCGTAGCTGGGGCGGACCGTCTTCTCACCGTAGACCTGCACGCAGGACAGATTCAGGGATTCTTTAACATCCCCGTGGACGAGCTGACGGCGCTGCCCCTGATCACTAAATTTTTTGAAGAGAAGAGGCTGGAGAACCTGGTGGTGGTGGCCACCGATGTTGGGATAGCCAAGAAGTCCAGGGATATGGCGGAGCGCCTGGACGTGCCCCTGGCTATCATAGAGAAGAGGCGGGTGGGAAATAAGGATGCGGCCCAGAGCCTTAACGTGATAGGTGACGTTAGGGGCAAGACCGTCATTACCTTCGATGATGAGATCGATACGGGGGGCTCCCTGGTGTCGGCGGTCTCGGCCCTGAGAGAGATGGGGGCGCAGGATATCTATTCCAGCTGTACCCATCCCGTATTCTCAGGCAACGCAACTGAGAGGCTGGCCAGCAGCACCATAAAGGAGCTGGTTGTAACCGATACCCTTCCTGTCCCTGATTGGAAGAGGAACGGGAAGGTGACCATCCTTTCGATGGCCCCGCTGGTTGGAGAGGCCATTCGCCGCATCCATTGCGGAGAGTCCGTAGGGGCCCTATTCGAACAGAGGCCTAAGAATGCTTAAATGGCTGTCCAATCTGGCCGGAGACAGCAACGAACGCGATCTTTCACGGCTGGAGCCGGTGGTCAAGGCGATAAATGAGCTTGAGCCGAAGTTCGAGGGGCTTAGCGACGAGCAGCTGAAGGCGAAGACCGGGGAGTTCAAGGGCCGTCTGGAGGGGGGCGAGGCCCTGGATTTCCTGCTTCCAGAGGCCTTCGCAGCGGTCAGGGAGGCGGCAAAGCGTACCCTGAAACAGCGCCATTTCGATGTCCAGTTGATGGGCGGGATGGTGCTCCACGGCGGTAAGATCGCCGAGATGAAGACCGGTGAGGGCAAGACCCTGGTCGCCACCCTCGCCGTATATCTGAACGCTCTCACGAGCCGCGGGGTGCACGTAGTCACTGTCAACGACTACCTTGCCAGGCGGGATACTCAGTGGATGGGCCCCATATATCATCTCCTGGGCGCTTCTATAGCGTGCCTCCAGCACGAGGTTGCGTACCTCTTCGATCCAGACTCCGGGGCCGAGGACCCACACCTTCAGAACCTGACCGGGGTGGGCCGTCGCCAGGCCTACGAGGCCGATATCACCTACGGCACCAACAACGAGTTCGGGTTCGATTATCTCAGGGACAACATGGCCGCAGACCTCTCCCGCACGGTCCAGAGAGAGATCCATTATGCGATAGTCGACGAGGTGGACAACATCCTGATCGACGAGGCTCGTACCCCCCTGATAATCAGTGGTCAGGCGGAGGAGTCCACCAAGCTGTACCACACCTTTGCCAGGTTGGTGCCCACCCTGATCCAGGAAAAAGATTACACCGTCGACGAGCAGCACAGGTCTGTCTCCCTGACCCCAGAGGGCTTCACAAAGGTGGAGAAGGCCCTGCAGATTCCCAACCTCTACGATCCCCAGTACTACGCCCTGACCCACTACCTGGACAATGCCCTCAGGGCCCACGCGATGTTCAAGCGGGACGGCCACTACGTGGTGAAGGACGGTGAGGCAATCATCGTCGACGAGTTCACGGGACGGTTGATGGCCGGGCGGAGGTACTCTGATGGGCTGCACCAGGCCATCGAGGCCAAGGAGGGCCTGAGCGTGCAGCGGGAGAGCATCACCCTGGCCACCATTACCCTCCAGAACTACTTCAGGCTGTATGAGAAGCTGGCTGGAATGACGGGGACAGCGGTAACCGAGGCGGAGGAGTTCTACAAGATCTACAAGCTGGATGTTGTGGTAATACCTACCCATCTGCCCATGATCAGGGAGGAGTTCCCGGACCAGATTTACAAATCTGAGGGAGGTAAGTTCAAGGCGCTGGTGAAGGACCTGAAGGAGCTCCAAGAGAGTGGAAGACCGGTCCTCGCAGGGACCACATCGGTGGAGAAATCGGAGCAGCTAAGCCAGATGCTGACCAGGGGTGGTGTTACCCACCAGGTGCTGAACGGGCTGGGCGTGCCGCTCAACGACGCCAGCACCGCGGCAGACGTGCTGGGCCAGGCGAACCTGCGCGGCGTCGACACCCACGGCATCGGCCTGCTGCCCGGCTACGTGAGCCGCATAAAACAGGGCATGGTCAAGACCAAGCCGCGCATCAAAGTGCTCAAGGAGGGCGTCGCGACGATGGTGATCGACGCCGACCAGTCCCTGGGGCAGATCAGCAGCCGGTTCGCCATGCAGCAGGCCATCAACAAGGCCCTGCTGGCCGGCATCGGCTGGGTGAACGTGGTCAACAGCAACCACCACGGCGCTCTGGCGTACTACGCGCTGATGGCCGCCGAGCAGGAGATGATCGGAATCGTGTCCACCACGACCTCATCCTGCATGGCCCCGTGGGGCAGCCGGGAGCCTCTGGTCGGCAACAACCCGTTGGCCATCGCGGTGCCATGCAACGACCACGAGCCTCTGGTGCTTGACATGGCTACCAGTCTGCTGGCCAGCGGCGGCGTGCGGTCCCGACGCATCGGGATTCCAGAGGGGCTGAGCATCGACTCCCAGGGCAATCCCAACTCCGACCCCGACCGCTCGGCCGCGCTGTTGCCCGCGGGCGGCTACAAGGGCTC
>JADFJI010000202.1 GCA_022566235.1 Chloroflexota bacterium | reverse complement strand
GAACCCGTTCTTAAACTTGTCAAGTTTGTGAATTGTTGCGCTTAACTAGCCGGTGTTTAGCTAGCCCGATATGCAAGTTTATTGACCTATGTGACGTTAGGAGCAACTAGTATTGGAATAACCCGTGTCATTCTGAGCCCTTCGGTTCTCAGGATAAACTCAGCGAAGAATCTGGTGGGAGGGGTTAATATCCCAACCCCAGGCCCTTCGCCCACCTTTTGTGAACTCAGGGTGACAGGAAAAAACTGCCCGTGAGGCTAGCTAAAAGGGTGTACTGGCGCCTTGACTCGACTCAGGTAGTGTTCGGAAAAAGGGGGATCGGTTACCCGTGGTCCCGGAGGAAACTCAGAAGATCGTCCCTGAACTCCTCGGGCTTCTCGCCGGGGATGCCGTGGCCGCAGTTCTCGTAGATCTTCAGCCGGGACCCGGGTATGTGGCGGCTCATGATGACCGAGCCACCAGGCGGCGTGACGATGTCCTTGTCCCCCTGTAGGATCAAGGTCGGGCAGTTGATTCTGCCCAGCTCCGGAGTGTAGTTGTACTTGGATATGGCCCTGGTCGCCCTGATATAGGCCTTCGGATCGTTCTTGAGGAGCTCCTCTACCCGCCGATCGACTACCTGTGGGTGGGCCTCGCCGAAGCCAGGAGCGTATAGGCGGTGGGTAAACTGTGTCAGGCCTTTCATTCCCTGCTCCTCCACCAGCCGGGTCCGCTCCGCCCAGGCCTCGGTGGCCCTGGGCCCGACCTCGCTTGAAGTGGCGACTAAGATCAGTGCATCCACCTGCCGGGGATAGTCCAGGGTGAATCTCTGGGCTATGACCCCGCCCATGGAGTGGCCCAGCAGGTAGACCTTCTCTATGCTCAACACCTCCAGCAGACCGTGGAGGTCCTGGGAGAAGATTTGAGGACTGTATTCCTCCTCCGGCTTGTCGGACTCGCCGAAGCCACGCACGTCCCAGGTGAGGACCTGGTAATGCCTTGACATCTCCGGCGCGAGGTCCTGCCATGCTGCCAGAGAGCCCCCCAGGCCGTGGGTCAGGACCAGGGTCTTACCCTGCCCGGTGAGCCGATAGTTTATAGAAATTCCGTTTACCTTTACCCTCATGTTACTTCCTGACCGAGCGGTCTATATCTGCCTTCCGGCTCGGGTCCCCTCCAGAATGGCGTCGTGAATCTTGCGGGGGGCCATAGCGTCACCCACCAGGAAGAGCTGAGCAACCCGGCCCTTGAGCTGGGTGTACAGTGAGTCCTCGGCCTTTCGCAGGCCCGCGTACACGATGGTGCTCACCCCATCGATTACCCTCTCCTCCTCGGAATAGACGTTTTTCAAAACGACCTGGTCCTCGCGGATCTCCTTGACCGCGGTGTTGGGGGACAGGGTCACGCCCCTGGTCAAGAGCCTTCTGTAGACCAGGGGTTTGGTGAAGTGATCGATATCCTCGCCGATGCTGAACAGGTCTGAGACGATCTCCACCTTCCTGCCCTGCTCGGCCAGATGCTCGGCCACCGCAGGGCCCTGATTGTGCCCGTCCTGGTCCAGCACCAGGATGTTGTCGCCCCAATCGACTTCCTGGGTCAGCACGTCTTCGACGAACACCACGGGACCGGTGTCGGCCCCTGGAACGTCCGGGGGTAGGGGACTGGAGCCCGAGGCCACCACCACGGCGTCCGGCTCCTCTGCGAGTATGGAGTCCAGGGTAGCCTCTGTGCCCGTCCTCATATCGATGCCCAGCTTTCGGGACTGGGACTCCAGCCAGAGGACTATGGCGCCGAAGTCTTCCCTTCCCGAGGCCTTGGCGTAGGTGGCTACCTGGCCACCCAGGGCTGGCCTCTTTTCGAAGAGGACCACCCTGTGGCCCCGCTCCGCAGCGACTCGGGCCGCCTCGAGACCCGCGGGGCCGCCCCCCACGACCACTACCTTCTTCTGCTCGGTGGCGGACTTGACCTCCGCCAGTTCCTCCTCCCGACCTATCACCGGATTGTGGATGCAGGTGACGGTCTTGCCGTGGAACAGCCTCCCCACACATCCCTGGTTGCTCCCGATGCAGGGCCTTATATCGTCGAGCCTTCCTGCCCGGGCTTTGTTGGGCATCTGGGGGTCGGCAATGAGGGCCCGGGTCATGGCTACCAGATCGGCCTGACCCTCGGAGAGGATCCACTCCGCCTGCAGCGGATCGGTGATCCGGCCCACTGCCATCACCGGGACATCCACCATCTGCTTTATCTCGGCGGCATAATGGACCCAGAGGCCGGTGGGATACCACATGGAGGGCACGGCCTCCGTCTGGGCCATGACGTTCTCAGTGGTGCCTCCGACCACGTTTATGTAGTCGATCTTCCCCGTTGCGGCCAGCCTCTTGATGATCTCCTTCTGGTCCTCTTGAGTCAGGCCTCCCTCTATCTTCTCGTCCCCGCTCACCCTTATGCCTACTACGAACTCATCACCCACCATGTCCCTGACGCTGTCGATGACCTCCAGAATGAAACGCATGCGGTTTTCCAGGCTGCCGCCGTACTCATCGGTCCGTTTGTTGGAGAAGGGGGACAGGAACTGCTCAGGCAGATGCCCGTACCCGATCAGGATATCCACCCCATCGAAGTCGCCCTTCTTCAGCCTGAGTGCAGCTTGGCCATAGGCCCCAACTATCTCGTCTATCTGCTCTTTCTCCATCTGGTGGGGGGTCTCCCGGTGGGAGCGCTCGGGTATGGGAGAGGGAGCGAGAAGAGGCTCCCAGTACATATCCGTCACGCCCCTGCGACCCCGATGGGTGATCTGAGAGATGACCTTCGACCCGTGCCTGTGGACCGCGGCAGCCGCCTTCTTGAGGTGGGGAATCACCCTGTCCTCGTAGAGCTCGACCCCGCCCCAGTCGACTCCGGGAGAGGTGTGGTGTACCGATGCGGAACCGTAGCAAATGACTAGCCCGCAGCCCCCTCGGGCCTTCTCTTCCTGATAGGCAATGAGCTGGGGCCCCGGCACACCGTTATCGGCAAACGCCGAAGCATGGGCCGTGCTTACTATTCTGTTGGGCAGGGTGATGTTTCCTAGCTGAAAGGGGCTGAAAAGGTACTTGAACTGGGATGTGACCATGCGTTCCCTCCCTCGTCCTTATAGCCTTACCGGCGGCACGCATAACAAAACCGGCGTAGAGAAGGCATCGATTTCCCTCAGTGGCCTGTATCTAACGAAATCAGGTAGGGGCCTGCTGGAAAAACGGGGGTAGTATAACATACCGATGGCCTGATTTCGGCCCTTTGCCCAGGCCATCCGATAGCGTTGCCAGAGATGCCGTTTACAGGGTCCTCGCCTCCATTGACTGGGCCTGGAGAGGGCCGTATCATTCTGAGACGCATGTTACCCTTCGACGCCTATCGTAATGAGAGGGGATATGAAGAACAAGGCTGAAGTAGTGGTGGTCGGGGGTGGGGTGATGGGGTGCAGTATCCTCTACAACCTCGCCCGGAGGGGCGTCACCGACGCCCTTCTGGTGGAGCGGGAGGCCCTTGGCGCCGGATCGACGGGCAGGTCCTCAGGTGTGGTCCGGATGCACTACTCCAGCGAGGTCAACGCCAGGCTGGCCTGGAAGAGCCTTGAGATACTGCGAAACTTCGGGGAGCTGGTAGGTGGAGACTCGGGCTTCGTGAACACCGGGTTCATGCTCTTCGTCCCTCCCGAGGCCCTGGACTCCTTCGAGAAGAACATCGCCATGCAGCAGTCGATAGGGATCGACACCCGGATCGTCAGTCAGGAGGAGGCCCGGGAGATCGCCCCCTACATGCAGGTCGAAGACGCCGCCGGGATATGCTACGAACCCCAGTCTGGCTACGCCGATCCTCCAGGTGTGGGCCAGGGCTATGCCGCCGCGGCCCGAGACCTAGGGGCCCAGATCTCCCTGGAGAACCCGGCCCTGGACGTGGAGGTGAAAGGCGGCAGGGTGGCGGCGGTGCTGACGGCCAAGGGGCGGATCGAGACCGATACCGCAGTCATCGCCGCGGGCCCGTGGACCGGCCGGTTGATGAAGAAGCTGGGGTTCGATCTACCCCTGACCCCCACTCGACACGAGGTGATCTTCCTGAAACGGTCTATCGAGAGTCTGCCCACCCACCCGGTGGTCGGAGACCTGGTCCACATGGTCTATTTCCGCCCCGAGGGCCCGGACCTGACCCTCATCGGCGACATGGATGTGGAGGTGGAGGCGGACCCCGATGAGTACGACCAGAAGGCGGGCATGGACTTCGTGGAGGAGATGTGGCCCCGGGTGGTGAGGCGCCTTCCCGCCCTGGAAGAGGCCGAGTACTTCACCGGCTACGCAGGCCTGTATACCAACACCCCCGACGGCCACCCAATCATCGATAGGGTCGAGGGCATCGAGGGGCTGTACATCTGCACCGGGTTCAACGGCCACGGGTTCAAGGAGTCGCCGGCGGTAGGTATTGTGGTATCGGAGTTGATGGTCGATGGCGAGGCCACCACCGTGGATATCTCAACCCTGGGGATGGGCAGGTTCAAGGCCGGGACCCTGAACCCGATCAACTACGCCGCCAAGGTCATAGGGTAGCTAACTCCAGGTACAGATCACCATTGTCACCCCGATGAGCCGAAGGCTGAATCGGGGTCTAGGGGCAAGGGAAACAGGTGCAATAAGAAGGTGAGCCAGTAGATGCTGACCGTTAGTAGTCTTCCTGGGAGGGTCCGGGAGACGGGGCGCTGGTGGTGGTGGTCTACGGATATTAAACTGGTGGAGTTCCTGGCGTAGAAACGGCTTGCCTCTTAAGAACCTTGTGAATGCCCCCATAGTACGGGCTTACTAAATCCTCCGGTGATCCATGCTCAATATCTACAGATTCACCAAGTTTGCTCGTCCAGTTACCGCTAGGCAACTGTCGAGCGACATGAGAAAAGCCTGTGCTATCAGAATAAATGACTATCTTTTCGACTTCCTCTTCCAGGGCCTGTGAA
>JADFJI010000201.1 GCA_022566235.1 Chloroflexota bacterium | reverse complement strand
CACCACGAGCGGGGGTTATGCCCGTCTGCGCTCCCGACGACACCCGACTGAACGTTATGCTGTTTTCGGCTACTACAGGCTAGGTGGCCTTAAGGGAAAAAGCGTCATTCTTATTCGGGGATGCAAGGGGCATAGCCCATTGCCAGGGGTTCGGGGGTGTCCCCCGAAATTTCATTTGAGGGTGGGTGGTGGGAAAGCAGCGGGGCCCCGATATAAACGACCTGCTATGAGTCTATGACCCCTTTGGTACTGGGGACCTGGCCCGCGATACGCGGGTCCAACTGGGTAGCTGCGTCCAGGGCTTTGGCCAGGGCCTTGAAGAGGGCCTCGATCTTGTGGTGGTCGTTGAGCCCCGAGAGAAACTTGGCGTGGAGGTTTAACCGGCCTTCCATAGCGAAGGTCTCCAGGAAGTGGCGGGCCATATCCGAGGTCAGGCCTCCCACCTCCTCGGCGTTGAAGGGAGTATCTATCTGAGCATAGCCCCTGCCGCCCACGTCCACAGCCACCAGGGCGAGGGCTTCGTCGAGGGGCACCAGGGCATGGGCCATGCGGACCAGGCCCTTGCGCTCCCCCAGGGCCTGCCCGAAGGCCCGCCCCAGGACTATTGCCACGTCCTCGATCAGGTGGTGGCCATCGGGATCGGACTTGGCTTCCGCCGAGACCTTCAGGTCGAAGGCGCCGTGCTTGGCCAGCTGGGACAGCATGTGGTCCAGCATGGGGATGCCGGTCTTCACCTGATACTGGCCTGTGCCGTCGATGACCATCTCGACGGAGACCCGGGTCTCGCCGGTGTCCCTTTCCAGGATGGCCTTTCTATTGGGCATCGTTCTCTTCTCCTACCGCCCTGAGGGCCTCCAGAAGCGCCTCGGTATCCTCTGGTTTTCCGACGCTGATTCGTATACAGTTTCGCAGGTTGGGTCGATCATAGTATCTCACGAAGACCCGGCGCTCTTTGAGCCTCTCATACAACCGGCCGGCGTCCCCGCGGGTAACATCGCAGAGTATGTAGTTGCCCTCAGAGGGCATGGGCCGCAGGAAATCCAGCCCCTCGATCTCGCCGAAGAGGCGTTCCCGCTCCCTGATGATGGCTTTGACATTGGCCATGAGGTAGTCTCTGTCCGCCAGGGATTCCATGGCTGCCATCTGTGCGAAGACGCTGACGCTGTATGGCTGCTTTATCTGGTTGATATAGGCGGCTATCCTGGTCGAAAATATGCCGTACCCCACCCTTACTGGCAGGCCATCTGGTGCCGTGATAGAAGTCGTGGTGCAGTTGGCTTTGGGCAACTCCTACGTTCTGCCAACCAGGTGCAGTTTCTTGGCATTTGGCAATTTATCTCCCCTTTATCTTTAATATATACTCTCCCTTGATCAAGGCCAGATGGCGCATGCTATTTGAATAAGGACATGGAGGCAAGGATGCCTGCAACCGAGGCCCCAAAAACCTCTGAGACGGTCTACATGAAGGGTGGCGGTTATTACAGCAGGGTGAACTTGGGTATGCGGCAAGTCATAAATAACTCTCTGGACCTTGTTAAGGCCGCAATTGATGGGATGGATATAGGAGGTAGGGATAGGGTGTTTGGGATAGGGGACTACGGGTCCGCCGATGGTGGGACGTCACACGAATTATTCCGAAATATAATTGCCACGGTAAGGGCAAGGGCGCCCAAGCGCCCCATTGTAGTCAACTATAACGACCTGCCCAAAAACGATTTTTCTGCTCTTTTTGGAATGCTTAACGAAGAGGACGACGTTCTGGGCGTCCGGAGTTATATGAGAGATTACGATAACGTTTACGTCTTGGCATCCGGCACCTCCTTCTACCGACAGGTCTTTCCCAGCGAGTCAATAGACTTCGGCTACTCTTGCACGGCGCTGCATTGGCTGAGCGAAAAACCTGGCTCCATCTCCAACCACATTCATGCTGTAGGGGCAAAAGGCAATGAGCTGAAGGCATACGCTTCACAGGCCAGGAAAGACTGGCAGACCATCCTTTTGCACAGGGCTGCGGAGTTGGTGCCAGGAGGAAAGCTGGTTTTTGTAATCTTTTCAAAAGATGAACAAGGCCGCTTTCTGGGTAACACTGGAGGCGTCAGCATGTTCGACACCTCCAACGCCATCTGGCTCAAACTGGTGGACGAGGGAGTCGTGACGAAAGAGGAGTATGTTAATGTAACCTTCCCCCAGTTCTACAGGACCACGGAGGACTTCCTAGCCCCATTTTCAGACCCGAGCAGCGATGTCAACAAAGCAGGGTTATCCCTCGATCATATCGAGAGCAGGGTCGTCGGGTGCCCATACGCCGATAGATACCGCGAGACCAGAGACTTGGACAGCTTTGCTCCCGCTTATGTGGACATGTATAGATCATGGAGCGAGAGCACCTTCTATAACGGCCTCAGCCCTTCCCGTCCGGCGGAGGAACGAGGCAGGATTGTTGACCTTTTCTACAGCCAGTATGAGGAGGAAGTGCGACGGAGACCGGACGAACATTCCATGGCCCATATCCACCACTACATGCTGATATCCAAGGCTAAATAAGCTTCTCGAAAAGAGGAGTGTCCCGACGCCGAGTCCCGAGTATCGGGACGAGTCGGGATCGGGATTACCCGTCCTTCCCGCAGGGGAAGGAGAAGGATCGAAGGATGGTGAGGGTTTTTGAAACTGCCCCCGGGAGGATAGACATGGGAGAGCTAGACGGAAAGGTCGCCATAGTCACCGGCGCCGGAAGGCTGCGGGGTATAGGCAGGGCCACCGCGGTGGCCCTGGCTAAGCTGGGCGCAGATGTAGTGGTGACGGGCACGGGCCGCAGCCCCGAGTCCTTCCCAGACGCTGAAAAGGCCGTCGGCTGGAAGGACATAGAGGGCACCGCCGAGCAGATCCGGGCCCTGGGCCGCCGGGCCCTGCCCCTGGTGGTGGACGTGACCAGTGCAGAGCAGGTGGAGATGATGGCCGAGCGGACTGTCCACGAGTTCGGTCGGATCGACATTCTGGTGAACAATGCGGCCTTTGCCCGGGGGCCCGATAGGGTGCCCATAGTGGAGCTGGACAACGATATCTTCCGGAAAGTGGTCGATATCAAGGTGGTGGGAACGTACCTCTGCACCAAGGCCGTGGCCCGAGTCTTCCTGGCCCAAGGTCAGGGTGGGAAGATAGTGAACGTCGCGTCAGTTGCGGGCAAATCCGGCAGCGCCAGCACCCTGGCCTACAACGCCGGCAACTTCGCCCAGGTTGGCATGACCCAGTCCATGGCCCGGGAACTGGGCCCTTATGGCATCAACGTCAACTGCGTCTGCCCAGGGTGGGTGGACACATCCAGGCTCGACCATCTCAAAGTCGAGGACTGGTTCGAGCGGATGGCCCTCGAGACCCCCATAAGGCGCAACGGTACCGACGACGAGGTGGGCGAGTTCGTCGCCTACCTCTGTACCGAGGCCACCTCCTGGATACACGGCCAGTCCATCAACATGGACGGCGGAGGCTTCATGGAGCACTAGGCCTGGTAGCCGAAGTTGTTGTGTCATTCTGAGTCCCTCCACTTCTGGAAGGACGAAGAATCTAGACCCTTCGCTTCGCTCAGGGTGACAAAGGGGATTGTTCGGCCTGTCCCGAGTATCGGGATGGGCAGTGGCAGATCACGAGTGCGTCCCCATTGCGGGACAGACATCATGACGTAGTCGTCCGTAATCAGGCAGTAGTCATCACATGAAGGAAGCAGCCCAGGAAGACAGGACCATCTCTGTCCCTATGGCAACCCTCCAGGAAATGGCGCAGATGGGTGCTATATCCGAGGCGCAGCTAGAGGGTATTAGAGACGCCGCTTCCAGCCCCGGGGCGGGAGAAACCGGGCGGCTGCAAATCTCTGCTTCCAGCCTGAATCAGATGGTGTCCTCGGGGGCACTAACGGTTGCTCAGAGGGAGCTCATCCTGCAGCGCAGCCGGACCCTCAGGCCTTTCACCATCCTGGGCATTCCACTAAACCTGACGTCGCTTCTAATAATCATCGGCATAGGGCTCATTATTATCTCCTTTGGCGGGCTGGTTGCTGCGATCTTTGCCGTGGCCGATACGCGATTGGGCCATGTCCTCCTTGTCTCCTTGCTGATGGCGACCTTCATCATCGCAGGACTACTGGTAAGACGTAAGCTATCGCCCCTGGCCGGTGAGCTTCTAATTATGGGTGGCGTGGTTCTTACTCCGTGGCTCGTTGGCGCCGCCACCACCGGCAGAGGATTGCCCGTGGGCGTCGTGACGGCGACGATGGTCGTTCTCGGCGCAATCGGCTGGAACGTCCGGCGTCCCGCAAGCCAAATTTACATCTCTCTTTCACGGGCCCGAGTACACTTGCCCGTCGGTCCGGGACTCATAGTTCTGATTATCGTCAGCATATTTTTCCCCTTTGTCGGGATTCCGATTGCGATACTAATCATTTTTCTGGCGGCTGTAACAGGGGGATACTTCTCTCCCTGGCGGCTCGGGGATACCATCATCCTGATTGCCGTAGCAATGACTCCCGGGTTTCTGTTCACCGCCGGCTATGCCCTGCGCGTGCCGGAGGGGAATTGGACCGGCTCGGCCCTGCTGTTTCCCAGCCTGGTGGTTTTCGCACTGGCCTACGGGGCTGGCCGCTTCTTTCTGTACGGCCTGCTCATCAGCCTGGCACTGGTGGCCACGCCCATCGTCCTCTTTCTGAGCTTCGACTACGAGCCCAGTTTCCGGATGGGGAGCGGCACCGTCGGGCTAACAGCGCTGGCCATCGCTATTATCGGCCTCGCCGCGGACGTAGGAAGCGGAAACAAGGGTGATTCCCCAAACCTGTGGCTCTGGTTCCACGCCGTGGGGCTTGCTCACCACGAGAACGACCATGGGCACGACCACGAGTGACCAGTTACCTGCGAAACCCATTGCGAGCAAGACCCATTAGTTGAAGATACTTTTAACCAACGACGATGGAATCCGGGCGCCCGGTC
>JADFJI010000200.1 GCA_022566235.1 Chloroflexota bacterium | reverse complement strand
TGCCAAGCGCTGCTTTCCCACCCGCTCCGCCCACATATGATTTTCTGGGGGACTCCCCCAGACCCCCGGCCCCGACTCGTCCCGATACTCGGGACTCGGCGTCGGGGCGGTGACGTTGATGGCTCGTCCTGGCGAATGGTGATGGAGGCTTGCACATGAAGATCGGATTCATAGGGCTGGGGAATATGGGTGGGCCTATGGCCCTGAACGTGGCGAGGGCCGGCTACTCGATGACGGTCCACGACCTGACGCGAGAGGCCGCGGGCCCGCTGCTGGAGACTGGGGCCTCGTGGGCCGACTCCCCGGCGGCGGTGGCCCGGGCCAGCGACGTCGTCTTTACCTCTCTCCCCGGGCCTCCGGAGGTGGAGGCGGTGGCCCTGGGCGACGATGGCATCATGCAGGGTATGACGCCCGGGGCTGTGTATATCGACCTGAGCACCAACTCTCCATCCCTGGTGCGGCGCCTTGCCCCGCTCTTCGAGGCCAGGGGATGCCATATGCTGGACGCTCCGGTGAGCGGCGGCGTGCCCGGGGCCCGGGCGGGGAAGCTGGCGGTGATGGCCAGCGGCGACGAGTCGATTTATCAAAAGTGCAAGCCGGTCCTGGACACCATCGGGGACAAGGTGCAGTACTGCGGGGGCATCGGGAACGGGACCATCTGCAAGCTGATGCACAACTCGATAGCGTACTCTTACTGCCGGGCCATTGCCGAGTGTTTTACCACGGCGGTCAAGGCGGGAGTGGAGGCAGAGGTGGTGTGGAAGGCGGTCCGAGACGGCGCTGTCGGGAGAGGGGTGCTCCTGGATGCCAGCCTGCCCAGAAAGTGGTTAAGCGGCAACTTCGAGCCGGATTTCGCCCTGAGGCTGGCCCAGAAGGACGTGACCCTGGCAACGGACCTGGGCCGGGAGTACGGGGTGCCGATGTCCTTTAGCAATCTGGTCCTTCAGGAGATGGACGAGGCCATGGATCGGGGCTGGGGGGAGAAGGACTCCCGCATATTCTTGAAACTCCAGGAGGAGAAGGCCGGGGTAGAGGTGCGGTTCAAGGAGCCGTGGAAACCAGGGTGAGACCCGACTCCTCGGGGCTCACCCATATTTTCTGTCATCCATGTGGGAGGATAATGAGATTGTCCCGCCCGCCCACATATGTTTATCCCAGGGGGCATGGCCCCCTGGGACCCCCGGCAATCCCGACACTCGGGACTGCACGTCCCGCTTTGTAGGACTTATTAAACGGCCCCCGGGGTACAGCTCTCTATTATCCCCAGCCAGATGGGATGGCCCTTTGGGCTCCCCGGAGGGGAAAGAAGGAAGGGTTTCCCCGCTCGGCCTCAGGGGTGGGCTTAATGGACGACCCTGGAATCTCGACCCCGATTCATCGAGAAACGCCCTGAAGATGAGAGGGATGCAAAATGGCGCTGAGGACACCAGAGGAGTACAAGGAGAGCATCAGGGATGGTCGGAACCTCTTCTATCGGGGCCAGAGGGTGGAGGACCCGACTGAGCATCCGGCGCTGAAGCTGGCGGTTGACCACGCCTGCATCGACTTCGCTATGAGCCATGACCCTGAGTACAGGGACCTGGCCACGGTGTTCGATCCCGATATCGGTGAGCGTATCAGCCGCTATTACTCCGTTCCCAGAAGCTCGGAGGACCTGCTGAAGAGGAGTGAGCTGACCCAGGTCGGGACGCGGCTTGGCGACGGCCTGCTTCTATGGACCAGGTCTGTGCCCAGCGACGGGCTGGTGGCGCTGAGCATCATGGCCCGGAAGATAGATGCCGCAAAGGAAACGGGCTACGGGGAAAGGGTCGAGCAGTACCGCAGGCACTGCGCCATGAACGACCTGGCCCTCTCGGCCGCCATGACGGACGCCAGGGGGGACCGGAGTCTGGGGCCCGGGGAGCAGGAGCACCCGGACTACTATGTCAGGGTGGTGCGGGAGACATCGGAGGGGATAGTGGTGCGGGGGGCCAAGGCCCAGACCACTTCGACAACCCACACCAACGAGATCGTGGTGATGCCAACCCGGGCCTTGAAAGAAGGGGAGAGGGAGTACGCTGTCTCCTTCGCTGTGCCGGTCAACGCCAAGGGAATCACCCTGATAGCCAGCCCCTATTTCTCGGAGGGGCTGAACGATTTCGAGCATCCGATCAGCGGACGCCACAAACAGACGGAGACCCTGACGGTGTTCGAAGACGTATTCGTCCCGTGGGACAGGGTTTTTCTGAACGGCGAGTGGGAGTTCACCGGGCCCCTGGTGCAGACCTTCGCCAACTACGATAGATTCAGCTACTGTTGCAGCACTATAACAAAGCTGGACCTGATGGTGGGAGCGGCCTTTCTGATAGCCGATTACAACGGGATCATGAAGGCCAGCCACGTCAGGGATAAACTGGTCTGGCTGATCTCATATGCTGAGACTATGAAGGCCCTGACGAAGATGGCGGCCCTGGACTGCGTTATCGATGAGTCAGGGGTAGCCATGGGCAATCCCCTGATCACCAACGTGGCGGAGCTGCACTACAAGTCAGGCTTTCATCAGGCCGTCAGCCACCTTCAAAATCTGGCGGGTGGCTTGCTGGTCACCGGGCCTGGGAAAGAGGACCTGGAGAGCCCCTATACCCGGGAGTACGTCCTCAAGTATCTGGGGGGCAGAAAGGGCACCGATACCGAGGAGAGGCTCAGGGTGATGAACCTGATTAGAGACCTGACGGCCTCGGAGTACGGGGGCTACATACAGGTCTCGGCGGTCCATGGGGCGGGGTCGATAGAGCCGGGAAAGATGGCGATTAGAGGGAACTACGATCCGTCGGAGGCGATGGGACTTGCCAGGAGGGTGGCCCGTATCGATTAAAGGTTTCTGATAAAACCCTCACCCTCCTTCGGCCCTTCGACTAAGATCAGGACAGGCAAGCTCCCTTCGATGGCAGGCAGGAAAGGCTCTGTGCCCCCCTCTCCTCCTGCGACAAGCTCAGGGGATGCTTGGAAGGGAGAGGGGGAGATAATAAATATGGTCCCGACTTGTCCCGATACTCGGGACTTGTCGGGATTGGAATTCCCCCAAATGGGACTGGAAGACTCCACCCGTATCGATTAGTTTTGCAAGAGGCTCTATTCTGCTATTTTGCCCTAGATAGAGCGGAGTCCGCTTGCTGGACCATGGTCTTGACGATGTCGGCGGCGCTCATGATCTCGGTTATGAGGCCTGCGCCAGCGCCACAATAGATTTTCCCCTGGTCGATTTTGCCTTCAAGCACGGCGCTCCGTGCCTTGTCGTCGCTGAGCAAGGCCTCTATATCTTCGATTTTGTCCTTGGACCCTTCCAGCTCCTTGAGGGATTCGGTGGTACTGTTCTTCAGAAGCCGGATATGGCTGGAGTCCCGTCGAACGATGGTGGTGCTGGTATCGATAGCGTTGATAATAGCGTCCTTCAGGTTGGGATGAGCGACGCACTCGTGGGTGGCTATGAAGCGTGTGCCGATATATACGGCCCCGGCGCCGAGGGAGAGGGCGGCCGCCAAGCCGCGACCATCGGCGATGCCGCCGGCGGCGATGACGGGTATCTCCACCGTGTCCACCACCTGGGGGATCAGGGTCATCAGCGTAAGCTCATCGGGGCAGCCGTAGCTGGCGGCCTCAAAGCCGGCGGCGATTATTGCATCGGCCCCCCGGGCCTCGGCGCTTCGGGCCTGGTGGACCGAAGATACGACGTGGATAACGGTTATTCCGGCGTCTTTCAGATGGCCGCTGTGGAGATTGGGACTACCGCCGACGGTCACTACGACGGGCACAGCTTCCTCGGTGGCGATTCTAACCAGGGCATCTAGTTGCGGGTGGCCCATATCAAGACAAGCTCCAAATGGACGGGTGGTGAGGGCCTTGAGCTTTCGTAACTGGGCGTGGAAGTTCTCGATCTCGTCGCCATTGACGGGCAGGCCGGCGTTTGGGACTATGATCCCCAGGCCACCTGCGTTGGATACGGCCGCTGCCAGCTCGGCATTGGCCACCCAGGGCATCCCGGCCTGAATTATCGGCGCCTGGATATTCAGCTGTTTAGATAGGCGGGTCGCTTTCATGCAGGGTCTCCGTGTCGATCTGAGGTTACGATTATCATTCAGCGGACATTTAGCCGACATGCGGTTCGCAGGCCGTAAAAAGAGGAATGGGCCTTGGCGAGGGGGCTGGCGGTTGCGGACTGAATTGGTGGCTCCGGTAATGTCTGGTCTGCAACCACGGGTCACAACGCTGTTTGTTGGGCCTGCCTGTTTATGCCGACAATCTAATATAACGTAGAGGCCCTACACTTGCAATAATCTAGAGTGTTTAATAGCAGTTTCAACCCTCACCCCCTGTGTCCCCCTCTCCTCCTTCGACAAGCTCAGGGCATGCTTAACAAGGGAGAGGGGGAGAAATTGCATCTGGTCCCGACACGTCGGGACAGACCCCCGGCGCCGATTCATCCCGACACTCGGGGCTCGGCGTTACATTCTCATTTGCCAGAGGCTTATTAAACGGCCTCAATAATCTAGGCCAAGGGAGGATGCTATACTGGCGGCAGATTGCCCTGCTACGAAGGGGGAGTGCTCGTGAAAAAAGACCTTATGGATATTCTGGCCTGTCCCGTCTGCAAAAGCGCTCTTAAACTGACGGTGGAGAAGGAGGAGGGGGAGGAGATCATCTCGGGTTCGTTGCTCTGCGCAAAGTGCTCGGAGAGCTACCCTATCGTGGACTCTATCCCCAACTTTCTGCCCCCGGAGCTGAGGCAGTAGGGGGAGTGCTTAGGATTTCAAACTACTAACTTTCGCTAAAGAATATAGGGAGAGTGTTTAATGACACTTTCGACCATCCCCCTGTCCCCCTTCCCTTCGATTGACTCAGGACTGGCCTGGCCAGGAAAGGGGGATAAAATAGGTTTGCCCCGAACTCGGGACAAACCCCAGGCCCCGACTCGTCCCGATACTCGGGACTCGGCGTCGGGGCATTCCTCGTTT
>JADFJI010000199.1 GCA_022566235.1 Chloroflexota bacterium | reverse complement strand
GCCGTCCCAGGACCAGGCCGTACTGGACTGGATCACGGGATGGGACATACCGGGGTTAACGGGGTTCTTGGAGGCGGTCTCCTGGCTGACCAATAACTGGCCGGCCCTGGTCCTGGGAATACTGGGCATAGGTTTTCTCTGGCTCCTGGGAATGAACCGAGAAGCCCTTGCCTTCGCCGTCATCGGCGTGGTCATGGGCCTCATTGCATTTCTCAGTGACTTTACGCTGGGGGAGATAATTGGGCGATCAAGGCCCCTGGGAGAATCCGACGGCCCCAGCTTCCCCAGCGGGCACGTTTTCGGCAGCACTGTCTTCTTCGGGTTCTGGGGGTTCATGGCCGCGTATTACGGCCTTAAGAAAAAGCTGCTGGTCCCCCTGCTGTTGCTTATCACGGTTTTCATACTGACTGTGGGTGTTGCCCGTGTCCATCTCCAGGCCCACTGGCCCACCGACGTGGCCGCGGGCCTCCTCCTAGGGGCCATGGGGCTTCTCATTCTCATCCCGTTGTTCCTGTATCTCCGGCAGGCCACCTGGTTTTCACCCTGGAAGCTACGGGAAGACCTTACAGTGCTAGGCTGCGAGAAGTGTCGAACCGAGAAATCCATCGCCAGCGTCGTCGTCCTGGACCCCGAGCGCGGGACCGCGACCAAGGTATACAACCCCCCTCCGGTGGTCCGGCTCCTCTACTGGCTGGCCTTCCAGGCCAAGTTCCCCTATACGGATAACCGTGTAGCCCTAGAGGCGGCAGCCCATCGACGGAAGATCGCTAGCCTGTTGACCATCCACAGGTTCGGCAGCGATCTGGTTGCCCCCGTGACCACCATCTCCTGTATGCACGGTAGCTGCAGCTTCGTCACCGAGTTCGTTCCAGGGGATAAGGTGGAGAACGACGACGAGGCGAGGAGTTTTCTAACACAGGTCGCGGATATCTTCGCCGAGGCCGGTCTCTCGGTCTGGCAGATAAATCCCCGCAACCCCCACGCCCAATCTAACCTGATCCGCACTCCGCAGGGCGAGTTCAAGATCATCGACCTGGAATCGGCGGTGGTTACCTTGATCCCGGCCCGGGGCCAGTGGAAGTCGTCGTTGAAGAGGGGCTCCATCCCCGTGTTCGACGACATCGATTTTCCGCGGGCCAGGGACTACATCGCCAGCAATGAGACTGCCCTTGAAAGGAGCCTCGGCCCCCAGGGCTTGATCGAGCTCAGGGAATCGGTGGAGCACGCCGAACGGGCGATTCGGGCCTGGAAGGATGCCGAGCCTCACCTCTGGGGACGGCTGGTCAGCCGGGTGTACCGACTTCTGGACGTCAAGACGAACGTTCAGCACATAATGGGGGCAATGCAAGATGCGGACGCCGCTGCGGATGCATTTCTGAACCGGGGAATGGCCCGGTGGGAGGCCGAGGGAAGGCTCACGTCTTCCGAGGTGGCACGCCTGCAGACATATCTCTCTTCTGGAGAAGTGCGGAACGCCCTCCACCACATGGGCGTCCATATGGTGCTTAGCGTGGCGATAGCCATTCCAATCCCGGGACTGCGGAGCGCGTCTCGCTTCACCTGGACGCTGGCCTTCTGGGTCAAGACCTGGATGAGACGGCCTCGTCGCCGGGCCGCCGAGGGCGCCCCGAAGCCCACCAACATCCATTCGCCGCTGGTCATGCTGCTGGCCCTGGTCCCAATCCTCGGGGCTGTGGCATACCTGGCCTCACGGCCGTTGCGGCAGTCCATCTTGATTCGACTCATCATAGACGAGACGGCATGGCGGCTGCCCTTCAAACTGTATCCTCGCCTGCACCTGGCCCGGTGGCTGGCCCGAGCCCCCCAGATGCTGGAGATCCTGCCCCGGTGAAACAGGCCGCCGCGGCATCCCAGAGCGTTGATGCACCAGAGGAATGATATCGGACAGGTCCCTGAGCACTTGTCCATCTCTCGGGGAAGTCTCTATCATCAGCAAGGCGCCGAGGGTGCCAGCCTGGCAGCTACTCTAAACGAACCCTCGCAGCTCGATGGCCCGGGAGACCCGCTCTACGCCGATGTAGAAGGCGGCCTCCCTCAAGCTTATGCCCTCTCTATCGGACAGCTTAATGACCTCCCGGGTTGCCCCCTTCACGATCTTCTCCAGCTCCTTGTTGACCCTCTCCTCCTCCCACCTGAACTGCTGAATGTTTTGGGCCCACTCGAAGTAGGAGACTACCACGCCGCCGGCGTTGACCAGGATATCCGGCATCAGGGCGATTCCACGGTCTCGAAGGATGATATCCCCTACCGGAGTGGTGGGGTGGTTGGCAGCCTCCACTACCACGCTGGCCTGGATCTTATCGGCGTTTCGGGAATGGATGACACCCTCGATGGCCGCGGGGACGAGTATGTCGCAGGGAAGCTGGAGGAATTCTTCCCCACTCACCTCCTCCACACCCTGAAAGCCGGCAATGGTGCCCGACTGC
The DNA here is from genome assembly GCA_022566235.1 of Chloroflexota bacterium. GTDB lineage: Bacteria > Chloroflexota > Dehalococcoidia > Plut-88900 > Plut-88900 > JACZVB01. The sequence continues at coordinate 2,619 of JADFJI010000199.1, read as the reverse complement.
CCGACATGTTCCATCAGCTTGGGAATATCCAGGCCCCTGGGATTGAAAAGACCTCCTGAAATATCGCTCACGCCCACGACGGTACACCCCAGACTTCCGATGAGGCGAGCAACCCATGACCCGACCTGCCCGAAGCCCTGGATCAAGACCCTGGACCCCTGGAGTGAGTAGTCGGTCAGCCGGGCCCACTCCTCCAAGCAGTACACCAGCCCCCGACCAGGCCCGGCATCTCTCCCGTAGGAACCTCCCAGCTCCACAGGCTTGCCCGTGACGATGGCCGGCGTGTGGCCGAACATCTGGCCATAGGCGTCCATCATCCAGGCCATGGTCTGGGCGTTAGTGCCCATATCGGGCGCGGGAATATCCCGGTTCTCGCCTATGATGTGGGCTATGTTTTGAGTGAACCTCCGGGTCAGGCGGTTGAGCTCAGTGGTACTCAGCTCGCCGGGGTCGCAGGTCACGCCGCCCTTGGCGCCACCGTAGGGAATGCCGGCCAGGGCGTTCTTCCAGGTCATCAGGGACGCCAGGGCCCGCACCTCGTCCAGACCGGTCCTGGGGTGGTAGCGTATACCCCCCTTATAGGGGCCCCGTGCCCCGTTATGCTGTACCCGATACCCCGTGAACATCTTCAGTTTGCCGTTGTCCAGGCGAATGGGCACCGCGACGGTCAGCTCACGCCAGGGACGACGGAGCAACTCCCGCATCTCATCATCACACCTGACCCGCTCGGCTGCCTGGTCGAAGAACCAGGTGACGGCCTCGAAGGAGGTCATGTCGTCCCTGGGAATGGTACCGGCCATGGGCCTCTCCTTTCTCTAGGAGGGTGCTGAATCCCGACAAGTCGGGACAAACCCCCGGTCCCGACTCGGCGTCGGGACACTCCCCTTTGCGAGAAACTTATTAAGCGCCCTTTCAGGAATAGGGATGGATTAGGGGCAGTTTCGACCATCCCTTCGATGGGACTAGGACAGGCTGGACAGGCAAGCTGACCACGAACGGGGACTCCGCCCCTCTATGCTTGCCGCTTCATCGGACGTATCAAATGGCCTAAAAAGTCGAAGTTGACTCGAATCTACGGGGTAGGTAAGATACATCGCGGTGAGCAGGAGGCCCGTGTCCACACCCTGATTAGCGCGCGGGAATGGGAGTGGAGGCTCAGGAACTGTCTTTCGTCCAGCCTATGTCCGGTTTCAAGCTTTACAGCCCGTTTCACTTGTAATAGTCACGGGCTATGTACCTGATGAGGCCTCACATCTATGGGAGAGGAAGAGAGGTGCAACATGGCCGAGACCCACAGCCTGCCGGATAAAGAGACCTCGCTGCGGCTTTATAAGGGTATGGTAACGATCCGGGAGTTCGAGGAGAGGGCGCGCCGGGAGGCGGACTCTGGAAAGCCCGTCGGGGGGATCCACTCCTCGGTGGGACAGGAGGCCGTGGCCGTGGGCGTATGCGCCCACCTGCGCTCCGATGACTACCTGCTGGGGACCCACAGGAGCCACCATCACTGCCTGGCCAAGGGAGTGGATATGAAGAAGATGATGGCGGAGCTGATGGGTAAGGCCACGGGCACCAACAAAGGCAAAGGCGGCACGATGCACATCGCCGACGTGACCAAAGGCATGTTGGGAGCCAATGGCGTCGTAGGTTCCAACATACCGGTGGCGACCGGCGTTGCGTTTCGCTGCGAGCAGCGCGATACCGGTCCTAATCGGCTGGGTCGCAGGCGACATCGACGCCGGCCTCATCGCGAGCCTTGGCGCGTTCACGTGCAGCTACGGCAGCGACCGCCCCTTCCCCAATCATGGCGAACAGTTGGCCGTGATTGCGGTGGCATTCGCAGTAGCGGTGACAGGGGGCGCTTCAGCGGATGAGCAGTTTGTGCGTTAGTTCACACAGTGATCGCGGCCACTTCAGTTATAACTGCAGTTCAGAGGGAGGAAAACCGCGGGAGCTTGCGGACGGTGGCACCGGCCCCGGACCGTGCCGTCAAGGGGGAAGGAGTATCTAGCGTGACGACGCCCCCCGAAGACGACGACGCCCCCACGCACAGATGACCGCCGCCGCCATCGCCGCCGCGGCGGTCGGCCACCGCGATGCCGAACGCGCTGAGATCTGGCTTGCACACTAAGTTCTTTAAGGTGAGTCGCCGTCTGCTCAGCCCGCGTTGCTGGAACCCGCCTAAGGCGCCCGCCCAGGGCGGGCGCACCGAAGCCACCTCCACGTTCAAGGTGTCGCGGCGGCTGCCCACTGGTGGCCGGGGCCCCGAAGATGTGATCTTCGATCACGACGGCCGCCTGCTGGTTGGTTTGGAAGGCGGGGATGTGGTGCGCATCGACCCGGATACCGGCGATCGCATCGTGGTTGGCAATACTGGCGGGCGGCCGCTGGGCCTCGAACCAGGCGGTGACGGCACTATCCTGCTGTGCGATCACGACCGGGGGGTGCTGCGCATACACGCCGACGGGTTGGTCGAGATACTCGTGGACGTGGTGGCCGGTGCGCCGCTGCGATTCGCCAGCAACGTCGTGGAAGGCCGCGACGGCACAATCTTTTTCACGGTGTCTACTCGACGCTGGGACATCGAGAACTATCTGGGCGATTTCTTCGAGCATTCGTGTA
>JADFJI010000198.1 GCA_022566235.1 Chloroflexota bacterium | reverse complement strand
TCGGGGAGTCTATCGAAGGGTGTCCCCCCAGAGAACATCTGTGGGCGGCCGGGTGGGAAGCAGAAGGTAGCCGAAAATGAATACCAGTAGTACCAAGGGGCCCAGCCCCATGCCGGGGGGCCTGGGGGGTGTCCCCCCAGAGAACATCTGTGGGCGAGTTGGGTGGAAAGCAGAAGGTAGCCGAAAATGAATACCAGTAGTACCAAGGGGCCCAGCCCCGTGCCGGGGGGCCTGGGGGGTGTCCCCCCAGAGAACATCTGTAGGAGGGCGGGTGGGAAACATGCCTCAGCAATATCCAAGTAATTTTCGAGACCACTACCGGAAAAAACCACATCAAAAATTAAGCAACCTAATCCTACAGGTAAGTAGATTTGTTTACAGGCATCCTTAGTCTTATAGTCTTCCTTCCCCTTGGGGCTGTCCTTGTAATCCTTCTCCTCCCCCCCAATGAGGCGAAACAGAGCCGTTACATCGCCCTGCTGGCAGCCCTGGCTACTCTGGTCCTGGCCCTGATAGCCGTGGCCCGTTTCGACACCGGGGTCGCCGACCTCCAGTTCGTAGAACGATACGACTGGGTCCCATTTCTCAACGTCCAATACTTCTTCGGTGTAGACGGACTCAGCATGCCCATGGTGGTGCTCACCGCCCTGCTTTCCGTGGCTGCCATCCTGGCGTCCTGGCACATAACCCATCGGACCAAAGAGTATTTCATCTGGCTGCTGGTCCTGGAGACCGGAATCATGGGGGTGTTCGTATCCCTGGACCTGATACAGTTCTTCCTCTTCTGGGAGGTAGACCTGATCCCCATGTACCTGCTCATCTCCATATGGGGTAGCGGGCGCAAAGAATACTCCGCCATGAAATTCCTAATCTACACCGTCGGGGCCAGCGCCTTCATGCTGGTGGGGATACTACTGGTGGGCTTCGCCGGCGGGACCTTCGATATGATCGAGTTAGCCCACTCGGGTCAGGAGTGGATACCAAACCTGTTCATCTCCGCCCAGGGCGTCTTCCTCCTCATCATGGCCGCCTTCGCGGTTAAGCTGCCCATCTGGCCCTTCCACACCTGGCTTCCCGATGCCCACACCGACGCCCCCACCGCGGTCAGCGTTATGCTGGCCGGCGTGATGCTTAAGATGGGCGGCTATGGCATCATGCGCATCTCCCTCAGCCTCTTCCCAGAAGTCGTCGAAGACATATCAACATGGCTGGTGGCCCTGGCCGTGGTCAACATCCTCTACGGTGCCTTCGTTACCCTGCAACAGAGCGACCTGAAGCGGCTGGTGGCCTTCAGCAGTATCAGCCACATGGGGTTCGTACTGCTGGGCATTGCCTCACTCAACCAGGTCGGGTTCACGGGGGCTGCTCTTCAGATGTTCGTCCACGGCACCATCACCGGCCTGCTTTTCTTCCTGGTTGGTCTGGTCTACGATCGGATTCACACCCGGCACATCCCGGACATGGGAGGACTGGCCAACCGGATGCCCCTGATAGCCGTGGCCTTTTTCATTGCAGGACTGGCATCCCTGGGCCTGCCCGCCACCAGCGGGTTCGTCGCCGAGCTTACCGTGTTCCTGGGGGCCTTTGAGGTGTGGCGCGCCGCCACGGTGCTGGCGATCTTCGGCATCCTCCTCGCCGCTGGATACATACTCTGGACACTGCAACGCATCATGTTCGGCCCCCCCACAGCTAGGTTTCAGCACGTAGGCGACGCTGTGCCCGCTGACATCGCGGGTGCATCGCTGCTGCTGGCGCCCATCCTGATAATAGGAATATACCCCGCCTTCATCACCGACATCATACGAGAAGGGGTCCTGCCCATAAGCAATCTCTACTTATAGCTAAGATTCAGACAGTAGCGAACACAGAGTTGGAAATTACACCAATCAATTTAGGAGATGATAGCCCAGACCCTCATCCCGTCTGTCCTGTGCCCTTCCTTCCAGGATTTACCCGTGGGCCGATGGGGATGAGCAGTCCAGGCAGTCTAGGTTAACCAATGTTTCCCGCCGATCTATACCTGTTAATGCCCGAGCTGGCCCTGGCCGGCATGGCCATAATTGTCATTCTCGCCGACCTGGTGCTGAAGAGGAGAGACCTGCTGGCGCCTCTGAGCCTCATCGGGCTGGCGGTGCCCGTGGCCCTGTCCATAGTCCTCTGGCTCAAGCTGGACAGCATCGACCCCCATGCCCTTTCCGGGTTCAGCGGCTTCTTCGTGGTGGACTACTTCAGTCTCTTTTTCAAATTCCTGATCCTCGGGGCCACCGCCCTGGTGATCATGGCCTCCCGGGAGTCCGTGACCAGGTTCTCCCGATTTCAGGGCGAGTACTATGCCCTGATCATGATGGCTTCCGGTGGGATGATGCTCATGGCCGCCGCCACAGAGCTGGTTTCCATTTACGTGGCCCTGGAGCTGAGCGCCCTCTCCACCGTCGCCCTAATCGCCCTCCTGAAGAACTCCAGGTCCATCGAAGCCTCCATGAAATTCCTCATCCTCAGCGCCATCAGCTCTGCCGTCATGCTCTACGGAATGGCCCTGGTCTTCGGCCTGACCGGAAGCACCCGGCTTCTGGACATCGCCGACAGGCTCACCTCCGTAAGCGAGCTCATCGATCAGCCGGCCCTTCTCCTGGGGGTCATATTCATCATCACCGGCTTCGGTTTCAAGATCTCGTCGGTCCCCTTCCAGATGTGGGTCCCCGATGTCTACGAAGGCGCCCCCACGCCGGTTGCCGCCTACCTCTCCGTGGCCAGCAAGGCCGCGGGCTTCGCCGTGATAATCCGCGTCTTCTTCCTGGCCTTCGGCTCCTTGACCGACGAATGGGCCCTCCTCTTTGCAGTGCTGGCCGCGGTATCGATGTTCATCGGAAACCTGGTGGCCATAGCCCAGAAAAACATAAAGCGGATGCTGGGCTACAGCACCATAGCCCACGCCGGATTCATCATGGTGGGGCTGGCCGCAATAGGCAGGGAAGGCGAGCTCCTTGGCCCCGGCGTCGAGAGCATCCTTTTCTACCTGGTGGCCTACGCCGCCACCAACCTGGGGGCCTTCATCGCCGTCATAGCCATATCCAGCAAGATCAACAGCGAGTTGATAGACGACTACGCCGGTGTGGCCCGCAGAAACCCGTTCCTCGCTTTCGCCCTGGCCGTATCGCTGGTCTCCCTCATGGGCTTACCCCCCACCGCGGGCTTCTGGGCCAAACTGAACGTCTTCAACGCCGCCATCGAAACAGACCTGGTCTGGCTGGCCCTGATCGGAATGATCAACAGCGTCATCTCCGCCTACTTCTACCTCAGGGTGATAAAGACGATGTATTTGTCTCCGCCTGCCAGCGAAGAACGTATAACGGCAGACTTACCCCTCAAAGCCGCCCTCGCCATCGCCGTCATTGGCCTGCTCTTCATCGGCATAGTCCCCGGCTTCGTTATGGACGTGGTAGAAACCGCCGTCGGCACCCTGGCCTGAGCCCCCGTTGTCTATGCAGAGACCGTTTAATAAAGCTCCTCGAAAAAGAGAGTGCAGGGGTTGGAGTCCCCCCGCTCGTGGTGAGCTCGCCTGTCCTGAGCAAGGCCGAAGGGTCGAACCACCTTTTGAGATAATTACTAAGCTTTAGAAAAGAGAGGAACAGGCCATGGCAGATCCGAAGTTTGGCGTGATCTACAGTCGGCTCCACCCCGTAGTCCCCATACCCGTCTTCGCCGAAGCCGTCGAAGAGATGGATTTCGACTCCCTGTGGGTCACCGAAGGTCTGGTCAACGAGATGCCGGCCCTGGACATCATGCTGGCCCTGGGGGCCTTCGTGCAGCACACCCGGAAGCTCACCGTTGGCACCTGCGTCGTGCTGCTGCCCCTGAGAAACCCGGCCCTGATGGCAAAGGAGGTGGCCACCCTGGACTTCCTGTCCGAGGGACGGGTGGTGCTGGGCGTGGGGGTGGGGGGCTCCAACAACTCTGAGCCCGCGGCCTTCGAGGTGTGTGGCGTCGATGTCAAGGAGCGGGGCCCCCGGACCGACGAGGCCCTGGAGATAATGACCAAGCTTTGGACGGGCGAGCCCGTATCCCACAAGGGGAGATTCTACCAGTTCGAGGATATAACCATGGGCCCCAGGCCGGTGCAGCGACCCCATCCGCCCCTTTGGGCCGGAGGGGCCGCCAGGGGAGTGCTGCGGAGGACCGCTCGCTGGTGCGATGGTTTCGTCCCCAACAGCGTCGGGGCGGAGGGGTACAGACGTCTCTGGGATGACATCGAGAGGTTCGGGGAGGAGTACGGGAGGGACACCTCGGGCATCACCAGGGCCATCCACCTGTATTTCTGCATCTCCGAGACCCGGGAGCGGGCCCGGGGCATCGCCAGAGAGACCTTGACCAGGCGGTATGGCCGCGAGCCCGAGTTCCTCGACGACGCAGGCATGGCGATAGGCACGGCCCGGGACTGCATCGAGACGATCGAGAGCTACATGAAGGCCGGGGTAAGCCACTTTATCCTTAACACGGCCCGCCCCCTGGCCGAGGTCAAGGGGGATATTGAGAAGTTCGCCGAAGAAGTGATGCCTTACTTCAGGTAAAGAACCGTGACCGACATCAAATTCGGCATGTCCTTCCACGATACCTACGACTACGACCCGGAGGGCGTCGTTCGGCACGCCCGGATGGTAGAGGAGCTGGGCTTCGACTCCCTGTGGATAACGGAGAATGTTCACTCCGGGGCCCCGGCCCTGGAGGCCCTGGTGGCCCTGGCTACCTTCGCCGTCCATACCGAGAGGGTGACCATCGGGTCCGCGGTGATCCTTCTGCCTCTGCGCAACCCCATCGCCCTGGCCCACACGACGGCGACCCTGGACAGGCTCTCCGGTGGAAGGCTCGTCCTGGGGATCGGGGCCGGGAACCCTATGGAGGAGGTGTTCGGGGCATATGGCGTCTCCACCTCCGAGCGGGGACGCCGCTGTGACGAATACCTTGAGATTATCACCCGCCTCTGGACCGGGGAGCCGGTGAGCCACAGAGGCCGGTACCATCAGTTCAATGATTACGTCCTGGGGGCCAGGCCCCAGCAGAGGCCCCACCCCCCTATCT
>JADFJI010000197.1 GCA_022566235.1 Chloroflexota bacterium | reverse complement strand
CTTCGACTAGCTCAGTGCAGGCAAGCTCATGGCAGGCAGGGCGAACGGATTAGTAATCGCCTTGACATCCACTACGGGCGGGCATATGTTAGACCACGCCTCAAACCCTTCTCACCGAAAGGAGTACGACCCGATATGATGGCTCTGGAAGGCCTCAGAATAATAGATATGACCATCTGGCAGCACGGGCCCGTGTCTACCGCCATGCTGGCGGACATGGGAGCGGAGGTCATCAAGATCGAAATGCGGGAGTCGGGAGACCCTGGTAGATACCTGTCCACCTGGAATTTCCAAAGCTCCGACAAAGACCAATTCCCCCTGAACTACTACTGGGAGAACAACAACCGCAACAAGAAGAGCCTGGCCCTCGATCTGAAGAAACCCGAGGGCATTGAGGTCATTACCCGGCTGATAAAAAAGTCCGACGCCTTCGTTTCCAACTTCCGGGAGGCGTCCCTGGAGAGGCTGGGCCTGGGCTACGAATCGGTTCACAAGATCAATCCCAGGCTGGTCTATGCGGTGGGCTACGGGTTCGGGCCCAAGGGGCCGGACGCCCATCGCCCCTCGGCAGACCTGGCGGCCCAGGCCAGAGCAGGCATCATGAGCCAGATCCAATCGGCCCCTCCCATGCAGATATGGGGCGGCCTTGCGGACCAGACCGGCGCATTCATGCTGTGCCTGGGCATCACCATGGGGCTGCTGACCCGGGAGCGGACGGGCATCGGCCAGAAGGTGGAGGAATCCCTCTTCGGGACCCAGCTGGCGGTGGGAGCGCTGATGGCCCAGGGCACACTTTTCACCGGGACCGTCCCATCGGAGTACAGGCGTCGGGCCCTGAGCCCCTTCTGGAATGTCTACAAGACAAAGGACGACAAGTGGTTGTGTCTATCGGTGCTGGAGATGGAGCGAGACTGGCACCCGGTCTGCCAGGCCCTTGACCTGGAGTGGATGGAAGAGGACCCCAGGTTCCAGAACGGCCACGACCGGGTCCACACCTACTCCGATGAACTCATCGACATTCTGGATGAGGTCTTTGCCAAGAAGACCCGGGACGAATGGGGCGCAATATTGAACAAGACGGACATAATCTGGGCGCCGGTCCATAACTACATGGAGGCCCTGGCCGATCCCCAGGCCGTGGCCAACGAGTACGTGGTGGAGATGGACCACCCGAATGTGGGCAAGATCAAGATGCTGGGGCTTCCACTGAGGTTCAGCGAGACCCCCGGCAAGGTCAGGACCCCCGCCCCCGAGCTGGGTCAGCACAACGAGGAGATCCTTACCGAGACCCTGGGATACTCCTGGGACGAGGTCACGGCCCTCAGGGAAAAACAGGTGATTTAGGGGATCCCCCCGGGCCTTTAGCCCGCCGCCTGGGCCGTAACCTTGGCCCGGCTCAATGCCTGTTCCACTATATCGATTCCCACCAGCTCGCTCCACGCCGCCAGTAGCTGCCGGGTGATGGGCCCGGGTACCTCATCGCTGATGGTTCGGTTGTCTACCCGGCCGACAGGCAATATGGAATAGGGGGTAGAGGCGAGGAAGACCTCATCGGCGGTGTAGGCATCGTAGGGCTGAAGGTCCTCCTCTACCGCGGGAATACCCAGCTGCTCGGCCAGCTCGAAGATGACCTTGCGAGAGACTCCCTGGAGGATGGTGCTGTCGCCAGGGGTTCTCAGGACGCCCTCGGTAACGATAAAGAAATTGTAGCCGATGCCTTCGGTCAGGTTGCCCTGGGCATCCATCAGTATGGGAAATGCCTCGGGGTCTACATCGGTGGCCTCCAGCTCCGCCATGACGAAGTTCAGCCGGCTGTAGTGCTTGATCTTCGGGTCAAGCTGGTCCGATGAATAGCTTCTGGTCTTGGGAATGACCGCATGGGCCCCTTCTCCGAACAGCGGCGCATAGCGAGGGAAGTCCAGGGGGTCTATCCAGATAGCGACGGTGGGCTTTGTGGTATGGCGTACCCTGCCGCCCTCGCCCCGGGTTATGATCTGGGTGATCATGTAGTCATCCCCAGGCTCCCTGATCGACTCGTTGCGCTGGATAACGTCCAGGGTGAGCTCCTCCATCTCGTCCATGGTCATGCCGGGATCGATCCTGACGTAGGTGAGGGAACGGTAAAGCCTCTCCAGATGGTCCCTGAGCCTGAACACCTTGCCGTTGAAAGTACGAGAGGTATCGAAGACCACGTCCCCCGCACGCAGGCCCCGGTCCCTCATGCTGACCGTGGCCTTGCTGCCCGGCATGAATTCACCGTTTACCCAAACCAGATAGTCCATACTCTCCCCCCTTCTAATCAGCCTGTATCGCTCGTCCCTTCGACCTTCTCAATGATAATCAACTTGATATGCTGGACACTGCTCCAGTTCATGGTTCGACCCTTCGTCAAGCTCAGTACAGGCCCTTCGGCCTTGCTCCCTTCGATGAAACACTTCGACAAGCTCAGTACAGGCTCAGGACAGGTCCCGATACTCGGGACAGGCTCACCACGAGCGGGAAGAAGCTCTGCTAGAAAACATCTATCTCTTCTCCCGCCCCGTGTTCCCGGGCCAGGTCCAGCAGTTTAGCGGCGGTGGCCACGTCCTCGATCGCTACACCCTGGGATTCGAATAGAGTGACGTCCTTTGCCGACCGGCGGCCCTCCGCCTTACCCGTTACCACCTCCCCCAACTCCGGCAGGGCGTCCCACTGGACTATGCCCCGCTCGGCGCAGAAGAGGAGGTCGCCACACTCGATACGGGCCTGGTCCCTGGAGTCGACCACTATGATGTCGCACTTCCGCACCAGGGCATCGTCCACTTCCCTCCGGACCAGGGCATTGCTTCCTGCCGCGTTGACGTGGACCCCCTCGCCTATCCACTCGCCGCTGACCACCGGGTCCCGGGAGCCGGTGATGGTTACGACTATGTCGGCTCCCTCCACCGCCTGCTGAGCGGTTTCGGCGGGAACCACTTCCACTCCCAGGCTCAAGGACATCTTACTGCAGAAGGCGTTTCTGGGCTCGGGCCTGCGGCTATAGACCCGAATTTTACTTATATTTCGCACCCCGCATATCGCTGAGAGCTGGGTCGCCGCCTGGCCACCGGAGCCTATTATCCCCACGGTGCCGGCGTCTTCCCGGGCCATATATCTGGTTGCCACGCCGGATGCGGCCCCGGTGCGCATCCGGCCCAGGTGGTCCGCCTGGACCAGGGAGAGGAGGTCCCCGGTCTCGGCGCTGAAGAGAAGGACCAGGAACCTGGCCCCCGACCGAAAGGCAGTATACACTTTGAGGCCCATGACCTTGCCGTAAAAAGCCGCCCCGGACATCAGCTGCATGCTGCCCTTGCCCGGGATATGGAACCGGGTGCGGGAGCGATTGAGGGCCTGGCCCTGGGCCTGCTGCCGGAATACCTCCTCAACCACCTCCAGGGTATCCTCCATGGTGAGGAGGCGGCGGACATCTTCCTCTCTAATCAGCAGCGCCAAAGCGTAGACGGGCCTCCTATTCCGACTTGGATACCAGGGTCTTCAGATACTTCACATTCTGGCGAATATCTGAGGCGTCCCCGGCTTCCCGGTTGAACTCCAGATAGGTCTCCAGGTCGGCCAGGGCCTTGGGGTATGCCTTCATCTGAAAATACACCTTGCCCCGATCCCTCACCTCGTCTAGGGCCCAGGGGCTGATGTCCAGCAACATGTTTATCACTCCAACGGCCTTCGGATAGTCGCTGGTAGAGAGGTAGATAGCTTTTAGGTTAGCCAGCACCCTGCTTATGATCTGCTTCTTTGTCGCGGCCGCGAGGTAATGCTCCCTGAAAGCGACCTCTCCTCCACTGCTCAGGTGAAGCCTCTGGGCGACCTCCTCTTTTGTTAAGACCATACCCTTACTGAAAGGATCGATGATCAGCTGCTGGTCGGGGCCCTGGTATTTGACCAGAAAATGACCTGGAAACCCCACACCCATTATGGGGAATCCAGCATGCCGGGCCACCTCCATGTACACTATGGAGAGGGTGATGGGGATTCCCTTCTTTCTGTCCAATACATCGTTCAGAAAGCTGTTCCGGGGATCGGAGTAATCTTTTTGATTGGCCCGGAGCCCTTCGTCCTGGAACAGGACGTGGTTTATGGTCTGGACCATTTTCCTCGGTTCACTAGAGTCCTCCAGCCGCGACTTTACGGCGTTACCCATCCTCTTCAACCTGAGGGCATACCGGTCTATATTCAGAGTGGAGTACTCCTGCCGGGCAATCATCAGAGCGGCGGCACCGAGGTCGATCTCCTCATCACTACGTCTCATCATCTCGGCGAAATCGCTATCGGATTGATTGGGGCTGGGGCCGTCCACCCGGTTCCTCCTTTGGAAGCTGGGGGGCCGCTACTCGAGGTGCGGGTCGAGGGTTAGTTTAGCATGCTGACCCGACAGCGCAAGGCCAGCGACGCTTCCCCGCGGACGCAACAGCTGTAATCAGCGATGTCCGCTTCCTCACCGACTCGCCCCGCAGGCCTAAGGGTAGCAATCACCTGTGGCACAAGTTAAAATATCGCCATCTTCAGGGAGGAGGCCCCAGATGCCCAAGCCCAAAATATACGTTACCCGAAGGATCTTCGACACAGCCCTCGACAGGTTGCGCGAGGCCACCGACATGAAGCTGTGGGACTCGGACCTTCCCCCTTCCAGGGAGGTGCTCCTCAGGGAGGTCAAGGAGATCGATGGCCTTTACTCCTTGCTAACCGAGCGGATAGACGCCGAGCTGTTCGACGCCGCTCCCAACCTGAAAGTGGTAAGCAACATGGCCGTGGGCTTCGACAACATAGACCTGGCTGAGGCGACCCGGCGGGGCATTCCTGTGGGCAACACCCCCAGGGTGCTCACCGAGACCACGGCAGACTTCGCCTTCGCGCTTCTAATGGCCGCGGGCCGCCGGGTGGCGGAGGGCGACCGGTACACCCGGGGCGGCAAGTGGAAGACCTGGGGCCCCATGACGCTGCTGGGACAAGACATCCACGGCTCCACCCTCGGGATCATAGGCCTGGGCAGGATAGGCCAGGAGATGGCCAAGAGGGCCCGGGGGTTCGATATGAAGTTGATCGCCT
>JADFJI010000196.1 GCA_022566235.1 Chloroflexota bacterium | reverse complement strand
ACAGCACTGTGGGGACCCGTGGCGACGCCGATTTCCTGATCTGGAGCGCCTCTGACCAGCTGGAGCCGATACAGCAGATCACCACACGACTCCTCTCCACGGGCCTGGGGCACTACCTGGACACCCCTTATTCATATCTGGCCATGACCCGTCGATCCACGTACACCGATAAGCACGAACATGAAGGACAGGAGGGAAACCGGTTGCAGGTCACGCCCGTGGAGGCCAAATACCTGTTTGTCTACCCGTTCGTGAAGACCAGGGAATGGTACTCGCTGGACAAGAGCACCAGGCAGGGGATGATGGACGCCCACATCAAGACTGGGCACCGGTACCCATCGGTGAAGATAAACACCGCCTACTCCTTCGGCCTGGACGATCAGGAGTTTCTCGTGGCTTTCGAGACGGACATCCCATCGGATTTCCTGGACCTGGTGATGGAGTTGAGGGGTTCCGATGCCAGCCGGTACACCCTCCGGGATACCCCCGTCTTCACCTGCGTCTCTATGAGTCCCGAGGAGACCCTGGAAACATTAGGCGAGTAGGGATCGGGGTCAGCCCGCTACCGACTCCTTTTCCTCTATGAGGGGCATCACTCTCTCAGCGAAGAGCTGGATGGACCGCATTACGTCCTGGTGATCCATGCCGGGTAGGCCCATGAAGGTGAGAAGATACTCCAGGTTATAGTCCCGCTTTAGACGGAGTATCTTCTCGGCCACAAACTGGGGGTCTCCGATGAGTAGGTGTTCCCGTTCCATCAGAAAGTCGAACCAGGACTGGCCCTTGGCCTCATCGGTGAGGGGCTCGCCGGGGTCCAGGTAGATGCTGCGGGCCCGCACCCCGCCGATGTAGGAACACAGAGTGTTGAGGGCCGGCTCAGCGATGCGCCGGGCCTCTTCCATCGTCTCGGCGACGAAGGTATTGCGCATGAGGGCGCACTCTTCACCGAATCTGAGCTGCCGTCCCTGCACCCGAGAAGCGGCCTCCTGATAGGTGGCAAAAGCCTCCTTCAACCCCTCCCTGGCCCTGAGCCAGGTGATGGGTTTCAGGCCCATCTCCGCCGCCACAGCAAACCCCGGGGTCTTGTCCACCACGTTCCAGAGGGGGGGATGAGGCTTCTGAAAGGGCTTGGGCTGTATGGACATGCCTATATATTCCCCCGATTCCGAACGCCAGTCAGGGTTACGAGGGTACCAGGCATGGCTGTCCTGGACACCGGGATGGGGATAACTATAGAACTCTCCCTCCCAGCGGAACGGGTCTTCGGTCCAGGCTTTTTTCATTATCTGGACCGTCTCGACGAACAGGCGCCAGTTCTTCTCCCCGTCCCGGCGGTCGGCGTTGAGGTTGAAGTTTGTAAGCTCCCGAGGGAAGATGCCCCGGCCCACCCCACACTCCACACGACCCTCGCTGAGCTGGTCCAACAGCGCTATGTCCTCCGCGATGCGAAGGGGGTGCCACTGGGTGACGATCACCGCTGCCAATCCCAGTCTGATCCTGGAGGTCTCGGCCGCCAGGTTTGCCGCGATGGTGATAGGGTTGGGGATGATATCGAAACCCTCGCCCCCAAAATGGTGCTCTCCCAGCCACACCGCGTGATAGCCGGCCTCCTCCACCGCCCGGGTCTCCTCGACCAGGTCGGTGAGAAGCCGCCGGTAGGGCAGCTGATGCCCCGGGTTCTGCATCACGGAGAAAAATCCCAATTTCATGGCCCACCCCCGCTATCGTTTAAGAGCAGTTGTAAGACTACCATACCCCAGGGAGTCAATCCACAGAATGCCGGTGGCCCAATGACCTCGGGCCCGGGGCGGCGGCTGTGGTAGAATCCCGCTTTGGAGGTTCTAATTTCAGAAGGAAGGACACCAACATAGGCAAGGCCTACGCCTAATCACCGTAGTGCCACTAGTGAACGGGACGGGGGCCCGAGAGACTCCACGCACATGAAAGGTTCGACTATCAGATATGAGATGAAGGGCACCGTGGCCCTGCTTACCCTGGACTGCCCCCATGAATCCAACGCCATCTGCCTGCCAATGGCCCTTGACCTGGAGCAGGCGGTGGGAAAGATCAGGGACGACGATGGAGTCCGAGTGGTGGTAGTAACCGGGGCCGGAGAGGCTTTCGCCGTTGGCTTCCAGCCAGGCACCGGAATGGAGGACGGCCAGCGGCTGCCCAAGGTGGCTGAAACCCTAGCCCGCATCGAGTGCCCGGTGATAGGGGCCATAAACGGTGATGCCCTGGGCCAGGGTCTCGAACTCGCACTGGCCTGCGATATCCGGCTGGCCTCGGACTCAGCAAAGCTCGGCCTGGACCAGATACATCGGGGCCTGGTCCCCTGGGATGGGGGAACGCAACGACTCCCGCGCCTGGTGGGCCGGGGCAGGGCCCTGGCTATGATCCTGCTCGGCCAGATAATCGACGCCGAGGAGGCGCTGCGCATCGGCCTGGTCCATGCCGTACACCCCAGGGGTTCCCTGCTCGAAGAAGCCCTCGGCCTGGCCGATAGGATATCCGGCTACGCCCCCATAGCCCTCAGGTACGCCAAGGAAGCGGTGGGCAAGGGGATGGACATGACCCTGGACCAGGGGCTCCGCCTGGAGCAGGACCTGACCGTCATACTCCAGTCAACCGAGGACCGGGCTGAGGGGATCAGCTCCTTCCTGGAGAAGCGCAAACCGAAGTACAAGGGGCACTAGCCTCCAACAACAGGGTATCCGTCGTTGTGTGGGCTAACAGATTCAGGAAATAGGAACTACAGAGGGGGAAACAGGGGACGAGGGTAAAGGTCAAGTGAGCAGCTTCGAGACCATAATCTATGAGGTGGACGGACCTCTGGCCCGTATAACCCTCAACCGTCCCCGGGTGCTGAACGCCTACAACATCCAGATGCGGGACGATCTGTACGAGGCACTGACCGCGGTGGCCGACGATCCCCAGATACGAGCGCTGCTTATCGCCGGGGCCGGGGACCGGGCCTTCTGCGCCGGGGCGGACCTGACGGAGTTCGGGACGGCGCCTTCCCAGGTCATCGCACGGCAGGTCAGGTGGGAACGGGACGTATGGGGCATCCTCCTCTCCCTTCCGATACCCACCATCGCCGCCCTTCACGGGTATGTCCTGGGCTCGGGGATGGAGATAGCTCTCTGCTGCGACCTGAGAATAGCCAGCGAAGACGCCATACTAGGGCTGCCCGAGGCCTCACTGGGTTTCATCCCTGCGGCCGGCGCAACCCAGACCCTCCCCAGGGCCGCGGGCCTTTCCCAGGCGCTGCACATGCTGCTGACGACCCAGCGAATAGACGCCGTCCAGGCCCTGGAGACGGGACTGGTTATCGAGGTCGTCCCTGGGAAGGGCCTGATGAAGCGGTGCGAGGCCATCGCCGGCGACCTGCTGAAGTCGAGCCCCCGGGCCCTGGCCTTTGCCAAGGAGGCGATGGCCAGGGGCCTAGACCTGCCCCTGGGCGAGGGCCTCGCTTTAGAAGGACGCCTCGCAGAGTCCCTATTTGGGACTTCCCCCACTTGATATCAGCTTGTTCCTGGCAGTTAACATCAGATTGTTCCTGGCAGTTAACATCAGCTTATCCCCGTCAGGTGAAGGATGGATTACGCGCTGCGACAGGTTTAGAATAGCAACCCCGCTGTAAATTTTGGTTGGAGAGTAGCAATGAACACACCCGAGCTTCTAATGATATCTACCGCCATCTGCCCCGAGAGGGAGTCAATCATATTCGAGGGGAAAAGGATGACCTTTAGCGACCTGGCCGACCGGACGAACCGATTGGCCAATGCACTTTCGGGCCTGGGGGTCTCCAAAGGCGATAAGGTAGCCATGCTGGAGATCAACTGTAACCAGTGCATCGAGGCGTATTTCGCTACGGCCAAGCTGGGCGCTACCTACGTGCCCTTGAACTTCAGGGCCAGGGCCGACGAGTTGGACTACATGATCAACTTCTCCGAGTCGAATGTTCTTATTATGGGCCAGCGGTATGTGGAGATGGTGAACGGTATGCGGGGCCGGCTCTCCGGGCTCAGACATTACATCTCCCTGGATGGCGCCAGCGACGGGATGCTGGACTACGAAACCGTGGTCGCGGGGGCCGAGGCAGAGGAGGTGTTCACCGACATCGACGACGACGACACCGCCATCCTGATGTTCACGGCCGGGACCACGGGCCAGCCCAAGGGCGTGATGCTTACCCACGACAACCTCTGCGCCTATGTCCTCAACAACGTCACCCCGGCGGACCCGGAGATAGAGGAGAAGAACATCCTGACCGTTCCCCTGTACCACATCGCCGGCATGCAGGCCGTCCTGGCCGCGGTCTACGGCGGCCGAACCCTGGTGATCCAGCGCCAGTTCGATTGCGGGGAGTGGATGAGGCTGGTGGAGTCGGAGCGGGTGACCCGGGCCATGATGGTGCCCACCATGCTCAAGCAGCTCATGGAGCACCCCGAGTTCAAGGAGCGAGACCTGAGCAGCCTCCAGGTCATCACCTACGGGGCCGCCCCAATGCCCGTGGAGGTGATCAGCAGGGCCATCGAGGAGTTCCCCAACACCCGCTTCATCAACGCCTTCGGCCAGACGGAATCGGCCTCTACCATTACCATGCTAAACCCGGAAGACCACATCATCGAGGGCACACCCGAGGAGAGGGCGGTGAAGCTGAAAAGGCTCGGTTCCATCGGGCGTCCGCTGGGCGACACCGAGGTCAAGATCTTCGGCGAGAGCGGATCGGAGATGCCCCCCGGCGAAGTGGGTGAGATCGTGGCCAGGGGTCCCAGGGTGATGAAGGGCTACTGGAAGGCCGACGACGCTACCTCCCAGACCATCCGGGACGGCTGGCTCTACACAGGGGATATGGGCTATGTGGATGAGGACGGGTATATCTTCCTGGCGGGCCGGGCCAAGGACATAATCATCCGGGCGGGTGAGAACATCTCTCCGGAGGAGGTGGAGGTCGCGCTCCACTCCCACCCGGCCATCGACGAGGCGGCGGTCATCGGGGTGCCGGACCCCCAGTGGGGCGAGGCGATAAAGGCCATCGTGGTCCTGAAGAAGGGGGCCCAGGCCACGGCGGAGGAGATCATC